>NZ_CFQZWI010000104.1:0-9643 GCF_986127675.1 Holdemania sp.
CTTCCGATCTTGGTTTTCTTGAACAGTCCCTTCTCCACGTTCCGCTGTCCCGTTAACAGGTCGATCCAGCGCAGATCGAATGTCTTCCCTAACGGAATAACTGCCGTGTCTTCCTGAAGTGGATTGGCGATCAAGGCGCTGCGGTAAACGTATTGCTTTAAAGCCTCATCGTATTCCACACAGGCCCAGAGCTGATTGAAAAAGGAACGCGGCTGACCGGCAAACGCTTCCGTCAATTCCTCGTATGCCTGCTCAAAGTTCTGAATCAGACGCATCCGGGCGTACAGCGCGGCGGTTTTGTCCGGCCAGCGCTGAACAAGCGTCTTGATCAATGCTTCGGCCGCGTCGTTTTGATCCGCCAGCCAGCTGGTGAACACGATTTCCAAAACGGTTTCACTCAACGTCCGCTCGCAGCTGCCGGCGACCAGATAGGCTAACGGCTTGACCCGCGCAAAGCGGATATGCGTGCGGAATGGCTTTTTTTGATGATCGCGGACCGCGCTGAACGCAGCGTCCTGATCGAGAATCCAGCTCACCAGCTCCGTGATGGCCGGATCGGTTTTATAGGCGAGAAGCTTCAAGGATTCGATCAGCGCCTTTTCCGCATCGAGCGTAGGCAGCGCCTGAGCTTCCAGCACAGACTGCAGCTGTTCCTTCACGCTGGCGCAGACCAGCGCGGTGATCTCAGGATCGTTGGTATAGCCGGCATAGTGCAGAAAACGGCTGTTTTTACGGATCTTTTCCAACAAAAACGCGTCGACCTTCGGATCGCGGATGCGTGTCAGGGCGTACAGCGCAGTTTCTTTCAGCTTCCCCTTTTCGTTATTGGCAATCTGCATCAACAGATCACAGTTGTCCGGATCGCAGGCCAGTCCCCGGATGATTTCCTTCAAAATCGCCGGCTGGGCCAGCGGAACCATCGTCCGGTAGAATGCATTTTCCCGGTTTCCCGCCAGATCGACGATCAGCCGGATCCGCCGCAGCATCGCCTTCTTGCCGGCGGGATCGAAGCCTTCCTTTAAAAACGGAACGATCCCCGCCCCGCAAGAACGCAGAATCTGTTCGTTAAGTTCAGCCAGTTCGCCATACGCGTCGTCCAGGTCCGCGATCAGCGCCGGCAGCACGCGGTAGTCCGCGAACCGTTCAGGATGATGCTGATACGTTTTTTCAATAATTTCGTAGCGTCCGCTTCCGGTTGTCGTCAAAGCCTGAATCAACGGTTTCAGCTGGGAATAGCGGATGTCGGTATAGGCTTTTTCTGCCGGCAGAACGATCGCTTCACCGGCGGCTTCCGTTTTCCAATCCGCCTGGGTGATCAGCAGCGCTTCCAACAGCGACAACGTTTCCAACAGCCGGTCCGCGAACAACTCGGGATCGTCCGCCAGACTTTGAAGCAAATTGTAAAGCCGCTGGAACACTGGGGATTTCGCGGCGAGCACGCCGACCTTTTTCTGTAATTCTGGCAGCCGCGGGTCGCTGAGCAGAATCATGCCGCCCGCCGCCAGTCCCGTCCGCAGCCGGGTTTGCAGATCAAATAAAAGTTGCAGAATCATTTCCGCCACCTCCTAGTACAACAGCCGGACGATGTGTTCGGCGCTGATTAAACTCATCGGCTTCGCGATGAGCCGGTGGGTTTGGGCTTCGTAGGAAAACAAGAGAAGCGCGCATTGGTCTGCCAACAATTTCTGTTCAGGCAGTGCCGTCAGCGCCATCAACGACATTCCCTCCAGCGGCGAAAGCGCAAGCGCCTCGCCCTGCCGGTCCAACATCACAAACTCCTCGTCCTGGCGGCGGATCTCGGCATACGCGACAAGCGCCGCGACTTCATTTTTAACGAAGGGGTTTTTCAGCTTGTTTTTAACGTCCTTGATCACCGTTTCCAGCGTTTCGCCGGCGGCTTGCCGGATCCGGGCATAATCGTCCCCGTTCAGCGGCTCGGTTGTCCTTGTTTCTTCATAGCGCAGCCGGCGGTTGCCGGCGCCGGGGTACAGGTAGACCGTGGGCGCCTTGATTTTCATCAATACGCTGTCTTCTTCCCGGATGTATTTCTCCGCCTTTTTCGGCCGGATATGAATTGTTTTATGAATTTCATTGAGCGGATGGACAAACCAGAACCCTTCCTCCACGGTTTCCAGATGCGCTGAATCATAACGCACGCGGAAGCCGAGCTGAATCAGAGACTGTTCCCCAATCTCAAAGCCTTGTTCCTTCAAGTCGCTGAGATTCCAAATCGTGCCGAGTCCCTCTTCTATTCCCTTTTCTTCGGGAGTCACCGGCTGATCCTGAAGCTTCTTGTTCAGATACTGCCGGCCCTGCTTTACCGTCTGATTCAGCCGCAAAAGTTCGGTAAACACCGCGTCGTAAGTTCCCTCTGAAGTCTGAGCGGTGCGCGCTGCCGCGATCAGCGTCACAAGCTGGCGCTGAATGCCGGGCAGATAATAATCGTTCATCTGCTTCGCCAGCGCTTCGTAATCCTTAAGCGAATTGTTGACAAACGCGCTTACGCCGCTGCGCACGAGATCCCGCAGCATTCTGTCGCAGACGTCCAGTCCCTCCATCTGCTTCAGCCAGCGTTTTTTATTCGCCGTCTTCTTCGTTTTCTTCGGCTTTGCCTGCGGCGGCTCGGCATCCGTTTCCGGCTGGGTGCTCCGCTTCGCCAGCCGCTCGCGCTTTCTGAGGATATCCTCCGGAATCGCGCACGTTTCAAACGCCGCTTTCTGGGCTATCGCGTACAACAAGCCGAGGCTGTGCTTGCACGGAAACTGCCGGCTCGGACAGCTGCACCGGAATACCGGATGCGCCGGGTCCAGAAAATCGGCGGACGTCGTATAATTAGAGCTGCCGCTGCCCTGGCATTCTCCCCTATAAAAAGTATCGTCCTCGCTGCGAACCAGCCTGACAAATTTGCCGCTCTGAACAAGCGCTTTCGCATTCTTCAGTGCGTTCGCGTTGACAGCCTGTTCCGCGATCCAGCTTTCTTTGATCTCCATACCGTTCCTCCTGACTTTGTGATGCTTTAATTTTACCATAGATGAGGAAGAACGCAGTAAGAGATCGTCCGATTTACGAAATTCTTCATCGTTAGAATCCCGCCCCAGTTTCCCCCGCCCTGCTCAACGATTGCCGGATACGGAGATTGTAGGATAAAGAATAAAAAAAAGCCCGAAAGCAAAGCAGCGAACCGGCTTAAGGACTTCTTGAATTTCTTATGATCTATGCGAATTGTTTTTCGCTGGAACTCACTATGACTTCACATTCTCCGGCGCCAGAAAATCGCGGTAGAGCGCTAAGGGAATCTGAATCAGCGCCAGCATCAGCTGCAGCGTTGCCAACGACCCCACGGCGATTCCGGCATAGGCAAACTGCTGGATCGCTTTGAGCGTAGTGAGGGAAAAATAGCTGCGCGTTACAAAAAAACCGCCGGCGATCACCATGACCAGCTCGCATCCGATCAAGCAGCCTAAGCCCCTACGTTTACGTCGGAGATTCTTATCCTTGCCGCGCTGGGTGAAAAACATCGCGGCGACCAGGAGAAAGCCGATCTGCGGCCAGGCCAGCGCCGTTACCGCACTGCTCAGCCAGTCGGAAAAGGCCAGCGGCGTCGCCAACAGATTCAGGATCGTCCGCCCCAGCCACGTTCCCTCTACCCAGGGATGGTGCGTCAGCGCCAGCACATCCTCAATGCTGCGCAGCTGGACTAACAAATACCCCATCCGGGCGTTGGCAAAGGCAAACACGGCCGCGCACGCACATCCTGCGCAGAACAAAATACAGATCCGGCGTTTTTCGGTTTGAAGCAGACGGTTGAACAACGTGATCATACCAACAGCCAGTCCTCTCCCTTGATGTGCTCCGTTTTGCTTAAGCCCGGATAATCGAGCTGACGCAGCACTTCATAGACGCAGATCGCGACGCAGTTGCTCAAGTTCAGGCTGCGGGCGTCGGCAACCATCGGCAGCCGCGCGCAGCGTTCGAGATGATCGCGCAGGATCGCCTTGGGAATACCTGTGCTTTCGCGGCCGAACACCAGATAAATATCCTTTTCAGTCCGGGTATAGTCGAAACTGGCCGGCGGCTGCTTGCCATAGCGGGTTAAGAAGTAAAACTCCCCGTCCGGATTTTGCGCGCAGAACGCCGCCCAATCCGGATAGACGCTCATCTGCAGCTTTTCCCGGTAATCCATCCCGGAACGGCGGATCTTCTGTTCGTCTAACGAAAAACCCAGCGGCTCGATTAAATGCAGCCGGCAGTTCGCCGCGACGCAGGTCCGCATGATATTGCCGGTATTCTGCGGAATCTCCGGCTCATATAAAACAACGTGAATCACGCTTGAACGCCTCCTTTGCTTTCAAACCACGCCAAGCCCAGGCAAACCAGATAGCCCAGCCCGAACCCGCCGAGAATCCGGAATACCAGATTGAAGAAAAAGGTTTCCGGAACCATCATGATCAAGACGTCGGTGTTGGGGTCGAGCAGCCACAGATCGTTGCGGAAAAAGATGTGGTGGAACATCGTCCAGAATTCGTTGAAATCGAGAAACGCGTAAAACGCCAGCGCCCCCGCCAGACCCATCAGCACCGCCGAGGTTTTTAAAAACATCTTCGCCGTCTGCCGCCGCAGCGCCTTATCCTTTTTCATCACCAACAGACACAATCCCACGATCACGATCGCCGCCGCCAAGTTCCGCACGCTCATCGCGTTGAGATAGAGTGCCTGAACGTCGACCATGTGGTCTTTTTCCCGCTGATTGAAAACCTCCTGCACCTGGCCATTGATGACGGCCTGAACGTCGAGATTTTCGCGCTTGCCCTGGGTGTAGTCCAACAGCACGTCGGTCGTTAAATCCAGATCTTCCTCGCTCATGCCGATCGTCTGCGCGGTGTTCAGCTGGCGGTATTGATCGGCGTAAAACGGCCGGCTGAAGCAGTTGAGATCAACCGACGTCAAAATCAGCACGGCGATGAGTGCCACCGACCAGACCGCCTGCAGCGCCTTGACGAGAAACGAATCAGTTTTCTTCATGATGTAAATACTCCATTAACAAGCGCATCGCCTTGCCGCGGTGACTGACCTGATTCTTTTCTTCCTCACTTGCCTCAGCAAGTGTTTTGCACAGCGGCGGATAATAGAAAATCGGATCGTAGCCAAAGCCCTTACCCCCGGCGGGCTGGAACGCAACCGTTCCTTCGACCGTCCCCTCAAACACCTCGGTCGGCCTGTCCGGGCGCGCCAAGGCGATCGCGCAGACAAACCGGCAGGTGCGGTCCGCCTGGCCGCTGACGCGCTCGATCAGATTCCGGTTCTTGATTTCATAGCTTGTATCATGGCCCAAATATCGGGCTGAATACACGCCGGGTTCCTTGTTTAACGCGTCGATTTCCAATCCGGAATCATCGGAAATCACAGTGCAGCCCAGCTGCGCGCACAGCGCTTCGGCTTTGATTACGGCGTTGGCCGCAAATGTCGTTCCGGTTTCCTCCGGCTCGGCAAACGTGCCGCATTCCTTCATGCCGATCACGGTGATCCCCAGCGGCGCAAACAGCGTGCGGAATTCCTCAATCTTATGTTGATTGCCCGACGCAATTACGATTTTATCCATTCTTGTTGTTCCTCCTCACTGAGCCAGATCCGCCGCACCGGCTGTCCGGGAACGGCCAGCACGATCTGAATCTGAATCCCGCCGGCCTGCCAGCCGACGTCAATTTGGGTATAATTATAAACCTGCTGCTCGTCAAAATCCATCCGCTGAACTAAATTCCTGCGGATTTCCTTGCGCTCCTCGGCGCTGAGATGCCGGATCGCCAGCGGCTTCTGGCGATGGGCAGACTGCATCAGATAATCGGTATTGACCCGCGCCTGCGCTTCCGATTCTCCCAGCAGCGGCGTTAACACCTCGATCAGCAGCTCATAGAGATCTTTCAGCTGATACGGATGGGGCAGCGCTTGCAGCCGCGCCCCGGCCTGCGCCATCAGGGCATAAGCGCTCAACTGGGGATGCTCCGCAAAGACGCTCTGTAAACAAGCCCGGCAGCGGCCGCTGTTGAGCAGCTTTTCCGTCGCCAGATGCACCCGCTCCACTTCCGCCAGATCCGCTTCGCTCAGCCACGCTGTCTTCGTCACGGTATACGGCGTCTGCGCTTCAAATTCCATACCCCAGCCCGGCGCGCGTGCGATCATCGCGGTCCCCTTTAATAATTTCAGGATGCCGACCTGCAGCTCGCTGGGACACACGGCGAACAACCCGTTGTAGGATTGTTCAAAACTGGCCCGATCCTCATACGGCAGCCCCGCGATCAGATCCAGATGACAGATGTAGCCGCGCTTTAACAGCCGGCTTGTGACCTCAAGCAGACGCTGGTTGTCCTGCCGCCGGTCCACCGCTTCCAGGGTTTTGGAATTCAGCGACTGCACGCCGATTTCAAAGCGGTAGCGGGCCGGATCGGCTTCCTGTTCAAAAAAATCCAGCATCGCTTCGCTGATCGTATCGGCGACGACCTCAAACTGGAAATTGATCGAAGGCGGCAGCGTTTCAATAAACCGCGCAATCCGCAGCGCCCGCTCGGGCATCACGTTGTACGTCCGGTCTAAAAACTTCACCTGCTTGACTGCCCGCTTGGCCAGCGGCGCCAGCTGCCGCAGGACATACGCTTCCGAGAACATCCGCACACGGTTGTCCGCCGAGGACAGGCAGTACGCGCAATGATACGGACAACCCCGCGAGGTTTCAAGATAGAGGTAGCGATGCGCCATTGCTTCCTCGTCCATCGCCAGCCAGTAAGGACTTTCCAACGTTTCCAGCCAGTTCAGGTCCACTCGTGCGTAAGCAACCGGACTGACGTAATCGCGGCTGACTAACCCGTCGATATCCGCTTCCCGGCGCACCGCCTGCCAGAACGTCTTCTCGCCCTCGCCCCGCAGCACCGCTTCAATCCCGGTGTCCAGCCAGTCTTCGCATTGATAGGAAACCTCCGGACCGCCGATCAGAATTCGGACATGAGGCAGCTTGCGCTTGAGAATCGCAATCCATTTCCGGGTCAAATCCGCGTTCCAGATATAGACCGAAATTCCGATCACCTCCGGCTGCCGCGAAGCAATCTGATCGCTGATCCGTTCCAGATCATCCTTGATCACAAACTCCATCAGCTCGACATCCGCCTCCGAAATCCGGCTGACATACAGCCAGCGCAGCGCCAGATTTTTATGGATATATTTGGCGTTGAGCGTGGTTAGCACAACTTTCATGTTTTATCACCTTTGCTATTCTAGCAGAAATCCCCTCGCTTTTCTATCCCCGGATCCCGCCGCAAACCGGTTTCGACAGAAAAAAAACTTTCCTTATGCCCAAGCCTAAGGAAAGTGCAATTTCAAGCGTTCAGTTCTTCTTCAATCCATTGAATCGCCGGGTTTTCGCTCAGTATCTGATCGATCAGCCGGTTCATCTCGTCGACGCTGCGGCCGCTGTTGTGCGCGGAAACCAACGTGACCCAGCGGTCCGGTTCGTCACTGCGCTGCGCCTGCAGCAGCAGCATCGGCATCTGGAAGCTCTCAAACCGACGCCGGCAGCGCAGCCGCAGGATCGGCGCCAACGTCTGGAAATGGAGCGTTTTCCCGGTCTCCAGCAGTACGCCGTGATGGACGATCAGCTTGAACGAAGGATAATAAGCCGCCTGCTCAAAGTCGTCCGCCAGGCGCTCGTACAGGCCTTTTTCGTCAGCTTCTTCCAGCTGCTGATAAGCGGTCTTTCTGTTGTAGCGGCCGCTTAAGATCAGCAGCACGCCGGCCATGCCCAGGCCGATCAAAATCAGAACGTTGGCTAAGGGAAAGGCATGCTGCGCACCCTCGACTAACATCAGCGAACCGATTTCACCCTGCAGCGTCGTCAGATCGGCGTTCTCGTCGATCAGCATCTGCACGACTTCCAGCGCGTACTCCTGCAGCTGCTGCGGAATCGCTGCGCTTAAGCCTTCAACCACCAACGGCAGCGGTGCGATATCCGTGTCGCCGTAGCTGTAATCAATGATCGGCCCGCAGCGTTTCGCCGTCGCTTCGCTCAGCATCACAATCCGCCAGGATAACCCGTCGGACGCTAAATAATAATGATTGGTCTTGTAGCCGTCGCTGCTGCTGGCAAACTCCTCGGTGCACAGCTGGATCTCATACTTCGCCTGTTCGTTGATCAGCGTTGTTTCGGTTAACGGCTTCGGCCCGGCGGACTGGAATACTGTATTCATGAGGATCGGGAAAAGCACCGCGCCCACAAGCAGGACCACGCCCAGAAGCATTCGCAGATAATTGCGCTTCAAGACCGCGTCGATTGGCCCCAGCGTTCTCCATGGGGATTCCATTACAAACCGTCCACGTCCGCCGCGCTCACAGTGTCGATGATGGCTTTCGCCAACGCCACAGCGGCTTCCACATCCGCCAGACAGGCGATGCCATGATGCGAATGAATGTAGCGGACTGGAATGCCCAGGACGACCGTCGGAATGCCGCGCTGACTTAACTGAATCATCGCGCCGTTATTCCCGCCGCCGCTGCGTACCGATTCCTGCACCGGAATCCCCCGGTCATGAGCCAAGGTCAAAACCTGACGCATCCAGCGAGGGTTGGCAATAATCGAGCGATCCATGTGCCGCAGCATCGGCCCTTTTCCCATCGCCGTCTGACAGAGCCAGTCTTCCGTAAACGTATCATCCGCCGGACAGCCCTCAAACACGATTGCCACGTCCGCCTCCAGCTGATGCAGCGCCGTCTGGATACCGCGGTCGCCGACTTCCTCCTGACTAGACAGACAGGCGGCGACATGATTGCGGTGAACGGCTGGATCGATTTGATCCAGCGTTTCCAATAACGCCGCCACGCCGATCCGGCAGTCCAGCGCCTTGCCGATAATCAAGCCCTTCTCCCTCTGGATTTCGCATGTCACATCCGGCACGACCGGCGCACCGATATCAATTTGAAATACATCGCGGGTTTCTTCCAGCGAATGCGATCCGACGTCGATCACCATCGCGCTGATCTCGAAGGGCGCCCGCCGTTCACTCTCGCTCATAAAATGCACCGGCTTGGCCGCAACCACGCCGCTGATATACTCTCCCCTGCGGTTTCTGACCTTCACCTTATGCGCCGGCACGGTATTCGCCGCCCAGCCGCCTAAGGGCAGAAACGTCAGCGTGCCATTCGGTTTGATCGCCTGGACCATAAACCCCAGCTCATCGCTGTGAGCGTCCAGCAGGATCCGGACTTCCCCATCCGCCGCCTTGGGCTGGATGATCAAATTCCGCATGTGATCCTCGCGCACCGCATAGCGTGTTTCGTCGATCCAGCGCCGGGCTTCCGCCGCCGCCAGATCCTCAAAGCCGGACACGCCGTAAGCGTCGCTGAGCCGCCGGATCATCGTCAGCTGTTGTTCTGAATTCATAAAATCCCCTCACTTCTTTATCCATTGTAATCAGGAAGCGAATTTTTTGTCAATCAGGGATTCTAAAACTTTCCAGAAAAAGAAAAATTTTCAGGGTTGACTTTCTTTGAAAAAAGGGTAGAATATAAAAGCACCAAGTCATTGGGATGTAGCCAAGCGGTAAGGCTGTGGACTCTGAATCCACCATGCAAAGGTTCGAATCCTTTCATCCCAGCCATAAAA
>NZ_CFQZWI010000105.1:0-9616 GCF_986127675.1 Holdemania sp.
TCCCTACACGACGCTCTTCCGATCTTGTTAACGGGACAGCGGAACGTGGAGAAGGGACTGTTCAAGAAAACCATGGCCACGGTTTACGGGGCGGAGGATCCGTTAGGCAGCAGTGTGCTGGTGCATCTGGCCGATCCGGAAAATGCCCTCCTGAAGCAGAAGCTTTTCGATTATTTTGATCAACGCCGCCAGACGGCAGGGCACTTGTATTTTAAACAAGTTTACGGACTGCCGCTGCAGGAAGAGCTGCTTGCCTATTTAAAACACAGCGCTTTCGGCCCGGGACAGATGGCGATGATGACGCGTGCTTTCTGCCGCCCGCGCGAAGCAATTCCGGTCTTAAACGAGCTGCAGGACTACTGGAAGAAGAAACGGCCGAACGCCCAGTTATGGGAGTTCTACGTGCTGGAAAGTGCGATCACGCAATGTGAAGAAAGCGAGGATGAATAATGGAAAATCAGAAATTTCAGCGGCTGCCCGCCGAGATCTTGTATCAAACAGAGCTGGATACGTTAATCGCCAACGAACAATATCCAGTTCCGCCCGGCTGGAACATGTCGCCCCGTTCCGTCTTCACCTATATCTGCGGCGGGCGCAGCGGCAAGCTCGAGATCACGCCGAAATATATCGGCAATCCGCGCTTAGTCGAAATCGCGATCGCGACGCTGGTCACCGACCGGGCGCTGCTTTTGATCGGCGAGCCGGGCACGGCGAAGTCGTGGCTAAGCGAGCATCTGTGTGCGGCGATCAACGGCGATTCGACAAAAGTGATCCAGGGCACCGCCGGCACCAGCGAGGAAGCGATCCGCTATTCGTGGAACTACGCGATGCTGATCGCCAAGGGTCCCAGCGAGGAAGCGCTGGTCAAAAGTCCACTGCTGCACGCGATGGAAAGCGGCAGTCTTGTGCGCTTTGAGGAAATCAGCCGCTGCGCCAGCGAGGTCCAGGATGCGCTGATCTCGATCCTGTCGGAAAAACGCGTGTCGGTGCCGGAGCTGAATCTGGAAATTCCGGCGCAGAAAGGGTTCTCTTTGATCGCCACCGCGAATACCCGCGACAAGGGCGTCAACGAGATGTCGGCGGCTTTAAAACGGCGGTTTAACATCGTTGTGCTGCCGGCGCCGGGCGATTTGAAGACGGAGATGGAGATCGTTACCCAGCGGGTTGGCCAGCTGTCGGGATCGCTGGGCCTGCAGGCGAAAATGCCGGATCAGGACATTGTCGAACAGGTCGTCACGATCTTCCGCGAGCTGCGGGGCGGGGCGACGCTGGATGGTAAGCTGAAGGTGAAAACGACCTCCGGTGTCTTGTCCTCTGCTGAGGCGATTTCGCTCTTGGCGAACAGTATGGCGCTGGCGGCGAGCTTTGGGGATGGAAAAATCCGCGCTGCAGATGTGGCCGCGGGCTTGCAGGGAGCGATTGTCAAGGATGAAGCGAAAGACGGCGTGGCGTGGAAGGACTACCTGGAAAATATTCTGAAGAAGAAAGGCCTGGCCTATTATGAGCTCTATCACGCGTGCATGGAGCTGAATAAATAATGGCGGCGGTCTTCGGCGTCCGTCATCTCTCGCCGGCCTGTTCGCTCCATCTGAGTGCGTTTCTCGATCAGCTTCAGCCCCAGGTCGTCCTGATCGAAGGCCCGAGCGACTGCAGCGATTTCATCGAAGCGATCGTCAGCGCGGAACTGACGCCGCCGTTTGCGATCATGGCGTACACTGACACAACGCCGGTCCGCTCGGTTTTATATCCGTTTGCGTGCTATTCGCCAGAGTATGTCGCGATGCAATGGGCGCATGCCCATCAGGTACCGTGTGCGTTTATGGATCTGCCTGCCGCGGCGTTTCTGGTGCAAAACGACACGCCGGACAAACCGCAGGCAAACGATCAGGCGCAGGATCAGGCCATGGATTTGAAGCTGGATGAAGAGGATCGTTGGGAACGGATGTTTGAGCATGAAACGGACGGGGCGAAGTTTGCCGAAGCGCTGGCGCTGTTCGCGCATCATCTGCGTCAGCTTCAGCCGCCGGATGCGCTGACGCTGCGCCGCGAGGCGTTTATGCGCGGGGTCATCAATCGTTATATCCAAAGTGGAATCGACGAAGAACGAATTGCGGTGATCTGCGGCGCGTATCATCGCGAAGGTCTTGAAACACCGTCGGCTTCAGGACAAGCAGAAAAGCTTCCGGCGCTGTCCGTCCGGCGAACGCTCATGCCGTATTCCTATTTCCGGCTGGCCTCGCTCTCCGGTTATGGCGCGGGCAACAAAACGCCGGCCTACTATGAACAACTCTGGCAGTATGGACGCAAGGGGCGCCCTGATCAGGCGGCCGCGGCTTACTTATCGCAATTATCGTTTTATCAGCGCAAACATGGCTATCCTTGTTCCACCGCCCAGGTCATCGAAGCGCTGCAGTTGGCGCAGAGTCTGGCCGCGCTGCGGCAGGAAGCGACGCCTTCTTTGCAGGATTTAAAGGATGCCGCGATGGCCTGCATGGGCGAGGGCCGGCCGACAGTGTTAATGGAAGCCTTTGTTGATACGGAAATCGGCACGGCGATCGGAAGTCTGCCCCAGGGTCTGTCGCAGACGGCGATTCAGAATGATTTTTATCAGGCGCTGCGGACGTTGAAGCTGCAGCGCTACAACACGCTGACAGCGAATTTACTGGAACTGGATCTGCGGGAGAAGACCACGGTGAAGACGGAAGCGTCCGCGTTTCTCGATCTGCGCCGGTCGATGTTTCTGCATCGGCTGCGGGTGCTCGGCGTTCCGTTTGGCACGCTGCGGCCAAAAACTCAGGCCCGCGGCGATTGGAAGGAAAGCTGGGATTTACAGTGGAGCAGCACGGCGGAGATCACGTTGATTGAAGCTTCGCTCTCCGGCGACAGCGTCGCCTCCGCCGCTCAGTTTGTGCTGCGTGAACAGCTGGCCCGTGCGCAGCAGCTCAGCGAATGCGCGGCGGTCATGGAAGAAGCATTTCTCTGCGGCTTGCAGGAAAGTCTTGACGATGCTTTAACAGCGGTGCAGGCGCTGGCGATTGATTCCTCGGCCTTGGAGGAGATCGTCAAGACGGCGCGCCGGCTGAGCACGCTGCTGCGGTTTGGTTCGCTGCGGCAGATGGACAGTACGGCGATTGAGCCGTTGTTTCACCAGCTGTTTTACCGCGCGCTGCTGTTGTGTCCGGGCAGCTGCCAGTGCGATGGCAAAGCCGCCCGCGGCGTAATGGAAGCGCTGGGTTCCATCAATGAGCTGTCGATTCTGCACGACCATTACATGGAGGAAACCTGGCTGGACGTCTTAACGGAATTATCCGGCCGCGGCGACGTCCATCCGCTGTTAGGCGGCTATGCGGCGGCGATCCGGCTGGAACGGGGACTGTTAGCGGAAGCGGAGTTGGAGCAGTGGATAAGCTATCGGCTGTCGCCTGGGGTGCCCGCGGAAATCGCGGCGGCCAGCTTTGAGGGATTGATGCTGCGCAATCACTACGCCCTGATCGCCCGCGCGTATCTGTGGCGGCAGCTCGACGAATACATCGCCAGTCTGCCCGATCCCGATTTCCAGCGTATTCTGCTGGTTTTGCGGCGGGCGTTCGGCACATACAGCGCCGCGGAAAAGCAAGCGGTCGCGCAGAATCTGGGCAGTCTGTGGCAGCTGGATGAAGACAGCGTTGCGGAAGTGCTCAACGACGAGTTAAAACAAGAGGAACAAGATCTTCTGAGCGAACTGGAAGATTTTGATTTTGGTGAATTCTGATGGATACTCAACAAAAACTAACGCGCTGGCGGTTAATCCTCGGCGCTCAAACAGAGTCTGAATTTCAGAAGCTGGATCCCGATTTTAAGCTGGACCGCCGCGGTCTGGCGCTGGATGCCGCGCTGGCGGCGGTGTATGGCGGAATCGGGGAAGCTGCGGGCGGCGGAGCCGGCCTGGGCCCCAGCCATCCGCAGATTACAAAGTGGCTCAAAGACATCCGCTCGCTGTTTGATCCGGATCTGGTCAAAGTCATTCAGCAGGATGCGATCGAACGGAAAGGCTGGAAGCAGCTGTTGATGGAGCCGGAGCTGCTGGAACAGCTGGA
This sequence comes from Holdemania sp., assembly GCF_986127675.1. NCBI lineage: Bacteria > Bacillati > Bacillota > Erysipelotrichia > Erysipelotrichales > Erysipelotrichaceae > Holdemania > Holdemania sp. The sequence goes on from NZ_CFQZWI010000105.1 coordinate 4,077, forward strand.
ACCGGATTTGGAAATGGCCAGCGTATTGCTTACGTTAAAAGATCTGATCCCGGCGAAGTCGAAGGATCAGGCGCGCGCCTACATCCGTAAAATTGTCGAGCTGATCAACCGTCAGCTGGCCTCACAGCTGCAGCGGTGCGTGCATGCCGCCCTGGCGAAGCAGGAGCATTCCCCGCTGCCCAGCGCCGCGGCGATTGATTTTCCTTATACCGTGCGCAAAAATCTGAAGCACTATTCGCCTGCGCTGCAGACGATCGTACCGGAACGCGTCTATTTTTTTGACCGCAAGCAGAAAAGCAACCGCTGGCATGTGATTCTGGATATTGATCAGAGCGGTTCCATGTCCAGCTCGATCCTCTATTCCTCCGTCACAGCCTGCATCTTGGCGAGTATGAACGCAGTGCGCACGCACGTCGTGGCATTCGATACGACGATTGTGGATCTCAGCGAGCTGTGCAGCGATCCGGTCGAGCTGCTTTACGGTTTCCAGCTGGGCGGGGGAACCGATATCCATAAATCGGTAAAATATTGTGAACAGCTGATTGAGGAGCCGAACAAAACAATTTTTTTCTTGATTTCCGATCTGGATGAAGGCGGCAATCACGCCGGACTGCTTCACCGGCTGCAGGCGATGAAGGAAAGCGGTGTGACCGTGATCTGCCTGTTGGCGATTCAGGATGGCGGCAAGCCGTATTACAGCCAGGATATGGCGCAGCGCGTGGCCAATCTCGCGATTCCCTGTTTTGCCTGCACGCCCCAGCGGCTGCCGGAGCTGCTTCAGGCGGTTTTCCAGAAACAGGATCTGGCCCGGTTCGGCTGATTCACTTAAAAAGCGGCAAGGTTGGCGACGATCCTTTCCGCGGCATTGGTGATTAATTTTGTTCTGCGTGGAAAAATAGAAAAAAGCAGGGATTTTGCCCTGCTTTTTTCAGTACCGGAGAGAATCCGGCAGTCCTGATTTAGAGTTAAGGAGGAAAACTTAGAACTCTTTCAGGTTAGAGAACTTCGTGTTCGGATCGCCATCGTTCTTAGAACGGATGTGCTGCTTTCCGTCACGGCCTGTAAACAGCATCGCGCCTTCGATCTTGCCCTGTTCGATAGCTTCGATCGCCATCTCATAGTCATAGACCTTGCCTGTGTTGGACTTAAATTCACACAGGTTTCCTTCGTTGTTCTTACGAACAGCGACGAAACGTTCTTTGCCGGATTCAGTTTTCTCGTTTTTTCTTGCCATATTTATCGCCTCCTGACATTATTCTGAGCCCGGCCAGCATAAATATACTTGAGGTGATATTGTGAAATTCTGGAAATTTGCGGCTGCGGATCTTTCGACGGTACTGATCGATCAGCCGCCCCATGCCGAATCGGCGTCCCGGATTCTGAGCGGGGGGCTGGGCATCGGCGGCGATCAGCTGGCGGGCGTTGGCGAACAGGCTGAAGAAGGAAGCGTTCTGCTCGATGCGCAGGGCAATGACGGCCCCTCGCTCTTGTCCGTGGTGCTGGCCAAGGCAGCCTGGCAGAAACGCATGCAGAATCAAGCTCAGGGCACGATTCGGACGCCGGACCGCTGGATCAGCTGGTTTATCGAGAAAAATGGAATCGCGCTGTGCCTGCCGCGTCCGCAGGTTACGAAAGACTTCATCGGCTATTATGGTCAGCATGAATGCCGCGGGGAGGGGATTCTGCCCTGGGATCCGCCGGATCATGCGGTGCATCGCTGGCGGCTGATCGACGCGCAGTCCTTTTATCTGGATTCCAGCGTGCCGGTGCAGGGACGAATCTGCGGCAGTGCGGAAGGGGCGCTGTGCGCCTATGCCTGCCTGCGGAAAGACGGACTGCTTTCCGGTCCGGCGTTAGCGTTGTGCGAGGGCGGACGGTTCTGGATCCGGCCGCAGGGGAAGGCGCTGATCCTGACGACGCCGGTTTTTTTCATCGCCGAGGGTTCTCTATTTGAAAATTAACCTGAAGTCCAGTATAATAGGCGTCAGAGGTGATGGAAAATGATCGAAAACGTCAATGACTTCTTATCTGTTGCCTTTCTCGCGCTTCTTTTAATCATTGCGGCGTTTCAGGTCGTCAAGCATTTCAGCTCGCGCCACGCGCGGCGGATTATGGATCTGGAGCGGGATTACTATATCCAGGATTTTGAAGAAGACGAATAGGAATCCGATCATAAAATCAGACTCAAAACGGCAAACGTACAGGAGGTAAACATGCTGATTCAGGAAATTACATCTGCCAATGCGCCGAAAGCGATTGGCCCGTACACCCCGGCGGTGAAGCTGGGTGACTTTGTTTATATGTCCGGCCAGATTCCGGTGGATCCGGCCAGCGGCGAAATCATCGCGGGCGGCATCCAGGAACAGACTCACCAGGTATTAAAGAATATTGAAGCGCTGTTGGCGGAGATGAATCTGGAAATGCGCCACATCGTCAAGACGACGGTCTTCATGACCGACCTGGGCGAATTCAACGCGATGAACGAGATTTACGCCACGTATTTTGACCGGCCATATCCAGCCCGTTCCACGGTGCAGGTCGGCGCGCTGCCGAAAGGCGCGAAGGTCGAGATCGAATGCCTGGTCATCGACACGCTCGTTTATGAACGTCAGATGCAGGGCGGCTGCGGAGGCTGCGGCGGGGGCTGTTCCTCGGATGAAGGCGGCTGCTGCGGCGGCGACTGCTGCGGAGAATAACCTAACACAAAAATTGGACTGAGGCTTCTCTATAAGGATTGTTTTGTCTTTGAACAATCAAAAAACAGGGAAATTGCAGCGGAAATTCCGGTTTTTACTCTCGCTTTGCGGGAGTTTTTTTATGTTTTTTTCAAGCGGTAAGAATAAATTGAAAATAGAATGTTAAAACTGCCAGCCGGGTATAAATAGAGCTGACGGGTTTGTATGAATTATGCGAATAAAATAAAAAAGAAATAAAAATTTCCCTGTCCTGTGCATAACAGAAATATTTACGAAGAACGAGAAAAAAACAGGATTTTTTAAATTTTCTGCAATGATTACTAGTGACGGATCACTCACCAAAGCATTAAAAAGGGGAATTTATGAGAGACTTATTACTACTTTACTACGATTCAGCAAACTGCTGCACGATTGCGGTCCATTTCGATGGGACAATCAGCGCACTGCCGGACAAACCGGTAAAATGGCTGCGCCGCTGGTGCGTCGAGGCGGGAAGCAGCCTGGAAGGGCGGCTGGATGGTTACCGTAAGAAAATGGGAATCATCCAGAAACCGGCGCTTTATATCGGCGGCTATCCGCCCCAGATCTTTATTCCGACCGTGTCCATGGAGCGCGATGACTGTCTTTACCTGCGGGCTGACCGCATTCGCAAGATTATGAGCGATGACGGGATCGCCGTGGTTTGTTTTGATACCGGCGTTGTTTACCGGATACCGGTCTGCGCCCGCAGTCTGCGTCAGCAGCGCAACCGCAGCCTGCAATATTTGGAAATGTTGAACGGCCTGCGATGAATCAGACGATGATGTTTGTCATAGAATGAAACGATGAGGAGGAAATTATGACGAAGATCAATCTGATATTCAACGAAAATCGGAATATTCAAAAAGAACAGTCCCGGCTTGAACGAATGGGGCTGAAAGACGAACTGGCGATCGTCAGCGACGAGCATCTTCTCGCTTCGGCACAACCAGATCAAATTTACTACGACAGCCAGCGCAAGTGCGGCTGCTTCTGGTCGGGCGTCCTTGATAACGAGGACGAGCTGCGGTCGTTATGGGCTCAGTACCGGCCGCAAAGCACAGGCAACAGTGCGAAAATGTTGGCGCAGCTGTATGAAATTTTAAGTGAGAAGCTGTTTGAAAAGCTCGACGGCTGTTTCGTGATCGTGTTTGTCCAGGGGCATCAGCTGCATATCGTGCGCGATCCGATGGGCGTGAAAACGTTGTATTATACGCGCAAGCCGGATGGGGAATGGCTGTTCTCCGATCAGATCAAAGGGTTGTTTGCCGAGGGCAGCCGCATGCCGGTCGTCAACCGGACCGCGCTTCTGGAGCTGTTTGCGTTAGGGCCGTCGCATACCGAAGGGCAGACGTTTTATAAGAACATCGCGGAGCTGCCGATGGGGTATGCGCTGCTGATCCGCGACCGCAAGGAAAGCCTGCACGAATACTTTGAGCTGAACGTGCACCGGCACAACGAGGATCTGGCCGCGACGGCGGCGCATGTCCGGCAGATGGTCAGCGATTCGCTGAACCGCCAGTGCGCAGCCTCGGACGTGCACGCGGCGTTTCTTTCCGGTGGTTTAGACAGCAGCATTCTGTGCGCGCTGGCGTCAAAGCGCGGACCATTAACGACGTATTCGCTGGATTATGAGGGCAACGCGCAGTATTTCAAGGGCTACGCGTATCAGACGACGCGCGACAACGAGTATATCGACGCGATGATCGAACGGTATGCGTTCGACCACCATCCGCTAGTCATCGCCCAGCGCAAATGCGCGGACTTGCTGGAACCGGCGATGATCGGCCGTGATGGTCCCGGCATGGCGGATGTCGATTCCAGCCTGTTATGGATGTATGGCAAGGTCAGGGAACAGAACGGTTCGGTGTTGACGGGCGAATGCTCGGACGAGCTGTTCGGCGGGTATCCGTGGTTTTACCGCAGCGATCTGGTCAGCCTGAAGTCTTTTCCATGGCTGCAGTCGTTGCCGCAGCGCGTGAAGCTGCTGCGCGCGCCGATGAACGAGCTGGACTATGAGGGCGCGATGCGTTCCGCTTACTGGGCGACCGTTCAACGAGCTCCGAAGGATCCATTTGACAGCGAACAGGATCAGCGGGCCAAGCTCATGACGTATCTGACTGTGCATTGGTTTATGCAGACGCTGGTGCAGCGCCAGGAAGCGATGGCGGCTCTGACAGGCTTGACCGTGCGGGCGCCGTTCTGCGACGCGAAGCTCTACCAATATCTGTATAACGTGCCGTGGTCGATGAAATTTTATAAAGGCGAGGAGAAGGGACTTTTGCGGCTGGCGTTTGAAGACATCCTGCCGGCCAAGGTCGCGCACCGCAAGAAAAACCCGTATCCGAAGACCTATCATCCGGAATATACCCAGCGTGTCAAGGACCGTCTGCAGGCACTGATCAACGATCCTGAGTGCCGTTTGTGCGAGCTGCTGGAGCCGGCGGGATTGCAGGAATTGATCGACACCGACGGCGGCAGTTTTGCCAAACCGTGGTTCGGTCAGCTGATGATGGGACCGCAGCTGCTGGCGTATTTTATCCAGCTGGAACTGTGGCTGCGCCGCTACCAGATCCGTATCGAATTCTAGGATTTCAGATTCCTGTCTTTTTGGCTTGAAAGACAAAATAAAGATGATAAAATGAGGAATGGAAAAAAAGAGGAGATTTTATGTCAAACCAAGCCAAAAAAGACTGTAAAACATTGATTGCAGTCATTATTTCCGCCTTTGTCTACGCGCTGGCGATGAAAGCTTTCGTCGAGACCGGCAATCTGTTCCCGGGCGGCTTCGCCGGCCTGAGATCGGAAGAGCGTCGTGTAGGGAAA
>NZ_CFQZWI010000106.1:0-9361 GCF_986127675.1 Holdemania sp.
TAACCACCTATATTATATCTCAAATTACAAAAAGTTGAAGAGATTCAATCTTTTTGTATTGATGTTTTTTGAGATTTTGAGATTTTTCAAATTCACGCAAAAAACTCTTGTTTTTTATTATCTAATTTCTTTTTGGTCTCTATAATTTTTAAGCGGCATTCAATCACCTTGATCGAACATTCGATCAAGGGCAAACCAACTTTTAAAACCACAGTGACAAAAAGTTCCAGGAAATGTTCCATAGAATTGCCCTCCTTTGATGACAGACGACAAAAATCTGTCAGTTTGAATCCATTTTGATAAGACCAAAAATCGACTCTGTCCGGACGGGCATCCGCGGTTCAACAAAACCCTACATTATTAATATTGCGGAAAAAATAAATAATCCTCCTGAGAAAAATGAAAATGTTAAAATTTTTTCTGTTTTAGTAAAACTTGAAAGAATCAGAATTTTATTCACAGGAAACATCAATTAAGATTTAAACGGACAGGACTGCGGTTTATGCGCCAGCTTGCGCTTCTTTTGATATTCATCAGGGCTTATGGTAAAATAAGAACTGAATCCAGTTTAAAAACAAAAGGAGATCCAACCATGAAAAAAATGTTGTTAGTCGATGGAAATTCCATGCTCTTCCGGGCATTTTACGCAACCTTTATGCGGCCGATGTCGACGTCGACCGGTATTCCGACCAACGCGATTTACGGTTTTGCGATGATGATCAACAAAGCCGTTCAGATCATCCAGCCGGACGCGATGCTCGTCGCTTTCGACAAGGGCAAGCATACCTTCCGCCACGAGCTGTTCGCCGAGTACAAGGGCGGCCGCAAGGAAACGCCGGACGCGTTAGTGGAACAGTTTCCGATCGTGCGCGAATATCTGGAAGCGGCGGGGATTAAGCAGTTTGAAATGACGGATATCGAAGCCGACGACATCATCGGTTCAATGATTAAGAAATATCCGGACTGGGATATCAACGTGCTCAGCTCCGATCGCGATATGCTGCAGCTGATCGACGAGACGACCTCGGTCTGGCTGATGAAAAAAGGCATCAGCGATATCGAGGAGATGACCGTGGAAAGCCTGAAGGAAAAGATGGGGATCACGCCGGATCAGATCCGCGACCTCAAGGGGTTGATGGGCGACGCATCCGATAACATCCCGGGAATTCCGAAGGTCGGTGAAAAGACAGCGCTGAAGCTGCTGGAACAGTTCGGTACGGTGGAAAATCTGATCGCCAACACCGACCAGCTCAAGGGCAAGCTGAAAGAAAATGTCGAAGCCTTCAAGGATCAGGCGCTGTTATCCAAACGTCTGGCGACGATCAAAACCGACGTAGAGATTCCGTTTGAAACGGAAGAATTCACATTTCACATCACGCCGGAGCCGCTGCGTCAGTTTTATGTGCGCTATGAGATGAACTCGCTGGCAAGCAAGCTTTCTACCCAGATCAGCGAGCAGGCGGAAGCCGAGGCCCCGGCCTCGCAGCCGACACTGACGGTGGCGGAAGTCCGCCGCTGTCCGGAAGCACTTCTGCAGGACAACGCGATCCTGGTGCTCGACCAGGATCAGCCGTCGGTCTATTTCGCTGACGTTCACGGTCTGGCGCTGGCGTATCAGGACCAGGATGTCTACATCCCGATTGAAGATGTCCGGCAGGATGAAGCGCTGTTAGCGTATCTGGCCGGGGAGAAGACCAAGATCGTCTACGACGTCAAGGCTTGTCTGCATTTAGCCGACGGCGCGGGACTGACGATCAACGGAATGAAAATCGACGCGATGATCGCCGCGTTCCTGTGCGATTCGACGCTGACCAGTGATCAGAAGATCCGTGAGAAATTCGGCCTGACGGAAACGGTGACGATGGATGAGGTATATGGCAAGCCGGGCAAGATGAAGCTGCCGGAGCCGCAGCTTCAGCGTCAGCTGTGTGCCCAGAAAATTCAGCTGATCGACGCGCTGTGGAAGAACAGCGAGCCGAAGCTGAAGGAGATGGAAATCGTTTCGCTGTTTTACGATGTGGAAATGCCTTTAGCCGTCGTGCTGTATAAGATGGAAAAGGAAGGCATCCGGATTGATTCCCAGACACTCGACGATATTGCCCGGCAGACCCAGGCCCGCCTGGACGCGCTGACCGATGCGATTTACGCCGCCGCCGGAGAGACTTTCAACATCAACTCGCCGAAACAGCTGGGCGAAGTCTTGTTTGACAAGCTGGGACTGCCGGCCAGCGGGAAGAAGCGCTCAACCTCGGCCGACGTACTCGAAAAGCTGCTGGGCGTGCATCCGATTATCGCCGATCTGCTGGAATTCAGAAAATATCAAAAGCTGTACAGCACCTATGCCGAAGGCTTGAAAAAATACATTCATCCGGATGGAAGAATCCATACGATCTACAATCAATGCGCGACTCAGACCGGCCGGCTGTCCTCGACCGAACCCAATCTGCAGAATATCAGCGTCCGCGATGAGGAATCCCGCGAAGTGCGCAAGGCCTTTCTGCCGAGCGAGGGCAATGTGCTGGTCGCTTCCGACTACTCCCAGATCGAATTAAGAATGCTGGCGCACATGGCGGACGAGCAGGGGCTGCTGGACGCATTCCGGCATGCCGTCGATATTCATACCAAAACCGCGTCAGACGTATTCCAGATTCCGCTTGATCAGGTTGACGCGAAGCATCGCCGCCAGGCCAAAGCCGTCAATTTCGGGATCGTCTACGGCATTTCCGATTTCGGCCTGTCTCAGCAGCTGGATATCAGCCGCGCTCAGGCGAAGGAATTCATCGAGCGCTATCTGCAAAGCTATCCGAACATTTCCAAATACATGGATCAGGTGATCAGCTTCTGCCAGGAACACGGCTATACCGCGACGATGCTGGGCCGGCGCCGGGAAGTGCCGGAGATTCACGATAAGAATTACATGACCCGCGAATTCGGCAAGCGCGCCGCGATGAACGCTCCGATCCAGGGCTCCGCTGCCGATCTGATCAAGCTGGCGATGATCCGCATCGACAAGGCGATCAGCGAAAAGGGATTGCAATCCAAAATGATCCTGCAGGTTCACGACGAATTGATTTTCGACGCGCTGCCAGGCGAGCTGGATGCGTTATGCGCGATTATCCAGGAGGGAATGGAGCACGCGATGGAACTGAAGGTGCCGTTAGTCGCGGAAACTAAAATCGGCAGTACCTGGTACGAGGCGAAATAAGATGCCGGAGCTGCCAGAGGTTGAAACGGTCGTCCGCACGCTGGAACTTTTAATTCCTGACCGCCGGATCGAACACGTTGAAGTGCGCATGCCGAAGATGATTCAGATGGATGCCGGCGAATTCTGCCGGCGCTTAGAGGGACAGCACTTCCGCCGGTTTTCGCGGCGCGGGAAATACCTGGTCTTTCAGATGGATGATGTCTATTTCATCGCGCACATGCGGATGGAAGGAAAGTTTTATGTCCAGCGTCCTGAAGAACCGTTGTCCAAGCATATCCATGTGATTTTCGATCTGGACGACGGGACGCAGCTGCGCTATCACGATACGCGCAAGTTCGGGACGATGGAGCTGATGGAACTGAACGGCGATCTGCGCCACTTTCACGAGCTGGGGCCGGAGCCGTTCGACGACGAATTTAATCCGGACTACTGCCGCGCATTTTTAAAGAAACGCCGAGTTCCGATTAAACAAGTCCTGCTCGATCAGAGCTTTGTCGCCGGCATCGGCAATATCTATGCCAATGAGATCTGCTTCGCGCTGCGGATTGATCCGCGCAAACGCTGCGACCAGCTGACAAAAGCGCAGATCACCGCGCTGCCGGAGGTCACCCGGCAGATCCTGAGCCTGGCGATTGAGGCCGGGGGCAGCTCGATCCGCAGCTATACCTCATCCTTAGGGGTGACCGGCCGGTTTCAGCTGCAGATCCAGGTCCATGGCCGGGAAGGCGAAGCCTGTCCGCTGTGCGGCGGGCCGATCAAGAAGATTGCGGTCGCCCAGCGGGGGACCTACTATTGTCCGCATTGTCAGAAAAAGAGAGGAACGGGAATCGAATATGATCAAAATCGCGATCACCGGCGTGATCGGCAGCGGAAAGTCGACGCTGAGCCAGTGCTTACGAAATCTGGGGTATCCGGTCGCTGACTGCGACGCGATCAGCCATGCGATCCTGCAGCCGGATCAGGCGGGATATAAAGCCTGCGTCGAAGCTTTCGGTCCCGCTATTTTAGATGATCAAGGGCGAATCGACCGGGCGGCTTTAGGCGCGATCGTCTTTCAGGATGCCGCGCGGCGGCGCCAGCTCGAAGCGATCACGCATCCCCTGATCCAGGCGGAATTAAACCGCCAGGCAAAAGCCTCCTCATCGCCGCTGTGGTTTGCCGAGGTGCCGCTGTTGTTTGAAGCGGGCATGGAAAAGCAGTTTGACGAGATCATCACCGTCACCGCGCCGCTGGAAACCATCCTGCAGCGGCTGCAGCAGGGCCGCGGTCTTTCACCTCAGCAGGCGCGGGCAAGGATGGCGGCGCAGATGAGCCAGGAAGAGAAAAGCCGCCGTTCGACGCTGACGATCGTCAACGACGGGGATATTCCCGCAATGCAAGATCAGATTCAACAATGGATCAAGGAGAAACAAGATGGAACTGAAAGCGAAAGACGGATACCGCAGTGAAGTGCTGCGGCCGCTGGGCGCGGACGCGCTGAATTCCTTAATGTCGCTGTATCAGCCGCTGGTCGGCTGCGCCGGGGCGGCGCTGTATCTGACGTTGATCAGCGAAGCCAAGCACCAGCGTTCGTTTGAGCCGCACGGCCGGTTATGTCAGATCATGAACATGGACATCACGGTGCTGGAACGCTCACGGCGCAAGCTGGAAGAAATGATGCTGATGCGCAGTTATATCAAAACCGGAGAAGGCAAGGACAACTACATTTATGTGCTGTATCCGCCGCTGGAAGCCGACCGGTTTTTTAAGCATGAGGTGCTGGGGCGGCTGTACGCGCGGATCATGGGGGCGAAGCAATACCAGCTTTCGCTTAACAAGCTGGCGCACATCGAGCTGTCGCGGGAAGGCTTTGAGGAAGTCAGCGAACAATTCAAAAGCTCGGTCATCGAGAACTGGGACGCCGAGAGCGAGGAACAGTTTGCCAGTATCAAACCGCGGTACAATTTCGACGCCGGCGATCATCCGGCCATTCACTTCGATTACGAGCGCTTCTTAACCCGCGCCAGCAACCTCGTCTTTCCGATTGAAGCGCGCACCAATGAGAATCTGCGCCTGATCGGGGAGCTGGCGACGATGTACGGCTTAAGCGCCGATGAAATGCTGATTCTGGTCGGCCGCTGCACAGACAATACGAACAACACGCTGGATGCGGAAAAGCTGCGCTCCACGGCGTTTGTCATGAAAGCGAAAAAGCCGGCGAAAAAGGTCTCGGACGATCCATACGATCTGCCGCCGGTCGCCTTTCTGCAGTCCAAGCAGAACGGTGTGCCGGTGCAGGACAGCGATAAACGCACGATTGAGAAGCTCATCACCGAGATGAAGATGGATCCGAAGGTCGTCAATATTCTGTTGGAACACGTTTTGTCCATCAGCGATAACAAGCTGGTTCCTTCCTTTGTCGCCTCGCTTGCCGCAGCCTGGATCCGCTCCGGCGTTGATACGGCGGAAAAAGCCATGGCGGAAGCTAAAAAACCACGCGGCCGCAGCGGCCGGGGCGGCAGCCGCAAAGACGTGCTGCCGGATTATTACGTCCAGATGAAGACCGGATCGGAAAAAGAAACCGCAGAAGAAACGGATTTCGATCGTGAAGAATTTGAAGAAATCCGCCGCCGGCTGCGCGAACAGGAGGGCTAAGCGATGGAAGCCGTAAAATGGGGAATCCAACTGAACGAACAACAGCTGAAGGAAAAACAAGCGCTGGCCGCCAAAATGAAAGCTCATCCGCTGGTGCAGAACTTTTTGCAAACCAACGGTCTGGATGAAAGCTGGGTTGAGAACTACCCGTACCGGTTTCATCAATGGATCGACCAGCTGAGCCTGTGCCAGAACTGTGCGGGCTTAAATCAATGCCGCCAGAAACAAAAGGGCGAGGTGCTCGATCTGTCGTATACTGGGTTTCTGACGCTTCAGGTCCGTCCGTGCCGTTATGCCAGGCAGCAGCTGCAGGCGGAAAAGCATGTTCACAACTACCGCATCAACGATTTGCCGCGGCGTTTGTGGACGGTGTCGATCACTGATATCAACATCGACGAGGAAGAGACGGCATACGCGGCAGCGGTGGCGAAAATCTCGCAGAATTTGTTAGCACCGGCGGAAAAAGGACTTTATTTGTTTGGCGCGCCGGGAGTGGGGAAGACTTATCTTGCGGCCTGCGCGTGCAACAGCTATGCCCGTCAGGGCAAGCGCGTTGTGTTCGTGCATGTGCCGACGATGGCTTCACGGATCAAGGGGCTGCTTGACGACCGCGACAGCTTCGAGGACGAGCTGTACGAAATGAAGCGTGCGGACTTTGCGGTGTTCGACGATATCGGAGCGGAAAGCGTGACCTCCTGGCTGCGCGACGAAGTGCTGCTGCCGATCTTCAACGAGCGGATGGACCGTCAGAAACTGACCTGGTTCACAAGCAATGAAAACTTCAGCTCGCTGGAAAATCACTACATGTATAATCAAAAATCCGACAAGGAAGAATTGAAAGCGGTTAGAATTATGGAACGCATAAAAGCCTTGTCGAAAGAGATGAAAATCACTGGAAAAAATCGCCGAAACACGTCGATTTAGTTTCACAATTTTCAAATTCAATGCTATGATATACGGGAAATGACAGGAGGGTTACGTATGATACGAAGAATCGGAATCTTGACGTCCGGCGGCGATGCTCCGGGCATGAACGCGGCGATCCGGGCAGTGACGCGCGTGGCGCTGGCCAACGGCTTTGAGGTCATGGGCATCAAGGATGGTTACCGCGGTTTAGTCGAGGGCAATTACATTCCGATGGATAAATCCACCGTCAGCGATATTCTGAACCGGGGCGGCACCGTACTGGGGTCGGCCCGTTTAACGGAATTCAAAGACCTGGAAATACAGAAAAAAGCGGTGCAGACGCTGCAGAACGCGAAGATCGACGCGGTCGTCGTGATCGGCGGCGATGGTTCTTATCGCGGCGCGATGGCGCTGACGAAACTGGGCATTAACTGTATCGGTCTGCCGGGAACGATCGACAACGATATTCCGGGCACCGATTTTACGATCGGCTTTGACACGGCGCTGAATACCGTCGTGGAAGCGGTGGATAAACTGCGTGATACCTCCAGCTCGCATCATCGTTGTTCCGTCGTGGAAGTGATGGGCAACCGATGCGGCGATCTGGCGGTCTGGGCTGCGATTTCCTGCGGAGCCGAGATCGTCATCACGCCGGAAACGGGCTATGACGAGCTGGATGTTCTGGAACGGCTCCGGTATTTGGACAAAGCCGTGAAGAAACGCCATGCGATCGTCGTCATTTCAGAGAAGATCGCGGACGTCGACGAGTTAGCGCGCAAGATTTCCCAGAATACCGGCTTTGCCGGACGGGCGACTGTACTGGGCCATGTGCAGCGCGGCGGATCGCCATCGCCGAGAGATCGTGTTTTAGCCTCGATGATGGGCGAAAAAGCGGTCGATCTGTTGATGGACGGCGTCGGCGGACACTGTGTCGGGATGATTGACAACAAGGTCACTTCGATGCCGATTGAGGAAGCCCTGTCTTCCCCACGGCATTCCCGGAAGGACTTGTATCGTCTGTTTGACCGGTTAGTATAAGTTGAAGGAGGAAGATTATGTTAGGTAAGAAGACTAAAATTGTATGTACGTTAGGTCCTGCCAGCAACACCCCGGAAATGGTGGAGAAGCTGGCGAAGGAAGGCATGAATATCGTCCGGTGCAACTTTTCGCATGAGGATCACAAAACCCATGGCGAACGCATCGACATGATCCGCGAGGTCAGCGAACGAATCGGCATTAACCTGGCCATTATGCTCGATACCAAGGGCCCGGAAATCCGCTGCGGAATCTTTAAGGATGGCAAGGCTGATTTCTTAAAGGGCGATATCGTCAAGATCTGCCGCGCGGAAATCGAAGGAACGCACGAGCGTTTCCACATCGCCTGCCCGGAACTGTTTGAGGACGTGAAGGCTGGCAATTACATTCTGATCGACGATGGCAAAATGCGCCTGACGATTCTGGAAAACGACGGACAGGAACTGACCTGCCGCGTCGAAAACTCCGGAACAATCAAAACTCGCAAGGGCTGCAACGTGCCTAACGTGAAGCTGTCGATGCCGTTTATTTCGGAAAAAGACGATGCGGATATCCGCTTTGGCTGCGAAAAAGACGTTGACTTCATCGCCGCTTCGTTTGTCAGACGGGCGGAAGACGTTCTGGCGATCCGCAAGATCCTGATCGAAATGGGCAAGCCGACGATCCAGATCATCGCGAAGATTGAAAACCAGGAAGGCTTCGACAATCTGGAATCGATTCTGGAAGTTGCGGATGGCGTCATGGTTGCGCGCGGCGATCTGGGCGTTGAAGTTCAGACACAGTATGTTCCGATTTACCAGAAGACGATTATCCATAAGGCGAATGAAATGGGCAAGCCGGTCATCACCGCAACCCACATGCTGGAATCCATGATGGCCAACCCGCGTCCGACCCGTGCGGAAGCGAGCGACGTTGCCAACGCGGTTCTGGATGGCTCCGATGCGATCATGCTTTCAGGTGAAAGCGCGGCCGGCGAATATCCGGTCGAAGCGGTCAGAACGATGGCGACGATTGCGGAAGCGGTCGAAAAGATCATTCCGTACCGTGAGCGTCTGGATCATTCGATCAAGTCCAGCCGCAAGACGGTTCAGGATGCGATCGGCATCGCGGTTTCCGATGCGACGCTGACGCTGCAGAACGTCGGTGCGGTTGTCGTCTTCACCCAAGGCGGCACCACGGCGAAGCGAATCTCCAAGTTCAGACCGTGCGTTCCAATTCTGGCCGTCACGTTCACCAAGAGCACGCAGCGCAAGCTGGAAGCCTATTGGGGCGTAACGCCGATCTTCTCGGATATCCAGAATGAGCTGACCAATGATGACGAACTGGCGAGCACTATCGCCAAGGGCTACGGCTTGAAGCCAGGCCAGCTGATCATCATGTCCGCCGGTTACCCAACGGGCGAAGGCAGCGCCAACATGATGAAGATCATCGAAATAAAATAAGGGCTCTTTCAAAAATAGTGTTGGTGAGAGAAAAACCGAAACAAGAAAGACGCAGATGAGTTCCAGAAATGGGACTCATTTTTAATTGAGAAAACGGCAGGGAACTAAGGTGTTAGAAATAAGTAAAATGCGGGTCTTA
>NZ_CFQZWI010000107.1:0-9320 GCF_986127675.1 Holdemania sp.
CAGACGTGTGCTCTTCCGATCTTCTTCCCGCTTATCCATTCTCAATGCGGAACGCGCGGTTCAGCGATTAAATGAAAATGCTTATGATAAAGACCGTCTGATGATTATCATGCGGGGGCCGGCTACCGCCAGAAAGGTTCTGGATCTGGGTTATTTCATGCCAACCATCAATGTCGGCAACATTTCGAATAAAATCGGATCCACGCGCATCAAGCATACTGTCTGCGTTACGCCGCAGGAAGCGGAAGATTTCCGTTACATCGAATCCAAAGGTGTCAAAGTGACGATTCAGATGCTGCCTCAGGATGAAAAGCTTGATTTTATGCCAATGATCGCCAATATTCATTAATTTTCTTTTTCCATAAGTGCGCTGAAAAAGCGAAACCCAGCCCGGCTGCAACCCGGGCTGGGTCTTTTTCATTGGGCGGCAACAGCGCGGCGATTAAGAAAGACCTCGATTTCTGAAATCAAGCCTGCTCAATCAAAAGTCTGCGCTGGCGCGTCAGCTTTGCGCTTTCACGGCAGGCCTGATCCTGCAGCGCCATCAGATGATCCAGCAGCGCTTGAATCTCCCTGCGGGTCCGTTCAGCCTGAACGCAAGCTTTTTCCACCCGCTCCGAAACGGTCCAGTCCGTAACGAAACTGTCAAACAGGATATCCAGAATTCGTAAAAACGGATCGAGCGTTAATCCCAGCGAGGGGTGAAGCTCCACATCCGCCAGCTCGCTTTCAAAACAACGCAGCTGCTCTTCCAGCTGCCGGGCCAGCTGCTGCGCCTCATCCAGACAGCGATGCTTCACAAAGCCGGTGATCATTCCGCCGCCAAACAAATCGACGGTCGCCCACGTCCGCGCTTCGTCCATCTTTTCAACCAGCTGGCAAGCCAGACCCCGCGCCATTTCCCCGGCGTCGGCGGCTTCCCGCAATTCCTTCTGCTTTCGCTCCCATTCCCTCTGCCGCATTTCCAGCCGCAACAGGGCGTCAGCTTTCTGCGGATGTTCCTCCGCCAGCTGATCCGCTTTCTGTTCCAACAGCGATGCCCAACGTTTCCCGCAATCCTTCAGCGTATGAAGCTCCTGTTCGATCCGGGCGATCCGGGCTTCCAGTTTTTCCTGCTGCCGGCAGGCGGCCTCAACTCTGACGGCGGCGACAACCGCTTCCTGACGCTGCTCTGACAGTTTTTCATGCCACTGACCGTTAAGCCGTGCCCACAAAGCGGTCCAGCTAAAGGCTTCAAGCTGATCGACATCCTGTTCTTCCTTCTTTAATCGCTGCTTTCGCTGCCCGACTTCTCCATTCAACGTTACCTGCTGAGCTTTCAGGCGCTCCAACTGAGCCTTCAGTTTCACCTGCCGGTCCCGCTGTCTGCGGATTTCTTCCCATTCCCGATCCAATGCCGTCATCTTTGATTCTCCTCATCCTGTCCTTGTTTACCATGTTGCTTGTCCTATCGGTATTTTCAGTTTTAACGTCGCCCGTGGATTATCGGGTTGGGCGCCGGACTTCAATACGCCACATGAACGTGATCTCCAGGACTTTGTTCAGTCCTGGTTAACAACGCCTTTAGCCAGCGTTTCCAGATGGTATCCGGTCCCAGCGTCTGCCAGGCTTGATAGCCGGGATGCGCAAGCAGCTCGGTCCGGACTTGATCGAGCTGACCCTGACGGTAGCTGAACATCGTCTGCTGAAACAAATCCTCCATCGCTTGCCGCTGTTCACAAGTCAGTTCCACATTTTTCAATGTAGAATCCAGCGTGTTTTGATTTGCCTGGCGTTGAGCCTGAGCCGAATAGGCGGGAAAGTCGAGCAGATCGGGGTTGGAAAGTCCCTGCTTCTTCGCCCAGGTGGCGACGTCGATTGTCCTTTGCGTGTAGTCCAGCTCTCCCTGCGTGCTGATCTCGATGCGGCCATAGGTATTCGGCCAGGCAATCGGCATCGGCAGTACGATTTCCGTCAGACTTTGGGATCCGATCGTTTCCGTCTGAATATGCCCCGTGTGGCGGTGACCGCTGATGTGCGTCCTGATATTCAGCTGTTCCAGCAATGTCTTCGCCGCATCGGCCGTATGGACGATATCGTTGGATGTGGTCACGGTGTGATCGAGCAGATTGTGATGGCTGAACGTCAGTGTCAGCCAGCCTGACTCGCGCGCCTGATTTCCCAGTGTTTTCAGCCATTCCAATGTCGAGGCGGACAGTGTTCCTTCACTGCCGCCGGGTCGTTCACTGTTGGTATCGAGCAGAATCAACAGCACGCCGGCCTCGGTAAGCTCCGCGTAACTCAGCGACGCGGGATCGCGCGAATAAGCCTGATCATATCCGAATTCATGATACAGAGACACAAATTCCTCGCGGGTTACCATCGCCAGATCATGGTTGCCGCAAATCACCCGCACCGGTACGGTTTCATTCACTTTCCGCAGCAGTTCAGCCATTTTCTGATGATCCTGTGCATCGCCCTGATTGACTAAATCACCTGTCAGGATAATGTAGTCGGGTTTCGCCGCTTCCATCTGTGCCAGCATCGCCGAAGTGATGGCTTCGTTGTAGATCATCTGCGGCACTACGGACACCTGCGACTGCAGCCGCTCGCTTTGATAATGAAGATCTGACGAGAAAAGCAGCGTTAATGGCGTCTTAAGTTCTGCAAAAGGGATCGCCGAGAGGGCCTGCGGTTGAGAGGGAATGGCCGGAACTGCCGTGCAGCCGCTAAGGCAGAGCGCCAGTCCCAGTATTTTCATCATCTTTTTTAACATCGGTCTTTTCCTCAGATTCTTTTTTATCCCATGATCCCATGCCTCGGACAAAACCGCAAGCGGCGGCGGACATGGAATTTTCTGATCGCAGGCTTGTAGAATCCCGCGATTGGATATTTCTGGTTCTCATTGTAGCCAAATTTCAATGTCATTGCCACGACTTTGACCACTTTTTTTCGCAGTTTGGCAGCATAACCAATTCTCGGCCGCCAGACAGTTTCCCATACGCTTTCTTTCCAGGCCGCCGCGGATCTTTGATTGATTTTATCATCGGTATCCCAAACGTTGTCCTCACTCTCCGGCTATTGGGATCAGCGGTATTTTTTCGCAGTATGCACGCACCAGAAAATAGCGGCGCAAATTCCGACAGCCACGCTCAGCACAAACCCGAGGATCAACCCGGCGGGCAGTGAACGGCCAGTCATGCTGAAATATTCCAGCAGTGCAAACCAGAGGACCACAAGCAGCTCTGCCAGGGAGAGAATCCTCAATGTAACTGCCTCAAGCGCTTCGCGGTTATGTTCCGTAACTGCAACCGGAATATTCCACAGCTTCGGATGCCGGCTGACCCATTCCAAACCCGCCATCATCAGAATTGAAATCCATGGCAGAACCAGCAGCTCAGCTTTGCTTCCCCAGCGGTCGACCTTTCCGGCCGCGTCGAAATGAGCCGGGATCCGATCAGGCAGAGAAGCCCATCGCAGAAATAAACCTGTCAGCTGGACGATCACGATCAGCCAACATCCGTTTCGGCACCTTTGATGAAATTGCTTCGCTTTTTCTTTCATTTCACATTCCTCCCCATGGACTCCATCGAATTCCAACCTCCGCGCATTTTCCTTAGCTCCAGCCTTCCACTGATCCCAAACCTTTTCAAGCCCTTTTTCAACGGAGAGCGCCTGCGCCTGATTCTTCGTTTATTGTACGCGTTTCCGCATTCCCAATGCAATCCCCGACCTCGTGCAGAACTTTAAAATTGCAAAAAAAGAGTCTGCCCCTTATTTTGGGAAAGACAGACTCTTGTCAGGAAGCTATAACATTGAAGGATTGACGTGAAGGAAAGGCGGAAGTTGACTGCCAAAGCCGGAGGGAATCGCAGCCAGCCTCCCCGCGCCTTCCGGAATAGGGATCCTGCGGATTGCTTTCCTTTCTGCGGATGAATTTGTTTTTACCGCTGAAGCTTATTTGAAGATTGCCTTTAACGCGTCCAACAGGTTGTTGGAATCCAGCGTGGCGCCGGAGATCGCGTCGACTTCGACATTCTGACCGTTGATCACTTCGTCGAAGAAGGCTTTCAGCTGGTCGTCGTCCATAAACATATTTTCGCGTCCGGATACGATTTCCAGATTGGTAATCTTGCCACCCTCAACCGTGGCCCGCAGCGTGTATTCGCCATGGTTGCCCTTGATCAGCTGATCATACTGGCCATCCGGTTTCTTGGTGATGTCGATAGTTTCCTCAACCTCGCCGCTGACCTCCGTCGTGACCGTCGAACGGCCGCCGAATGCCGTATCCGCCGCAGCACGTCCGGTTGCGATGGCTTCCGCCAAGAACATTCCATTTTGATACAGGTTGGAAACATACGAGCCTAACTCGCCGGCTTCGTACAGATTCGGAATCGGATTGTCATTCCAATCCAGCACCTGAGCTTTGACGTTGCGTTCCGCGCCGCCGGTCGTCGCCACCAGCGTCGGAGTAATGCCGACGGCATAGAACGGTGCGGTATCAATCGGTTCCATTGTTTCCACGCTGCGGCCGAATTCGTCGCGTCCGGATTTGCATCCGGCATTGTAGTCGTCGATCGTGGCTTTCAGCGCTTCTGGATCGCGGCCCAGTTTTTCTGCCAGTTCTTCAATCGTATCGGCTTTGATGATCCAGCCCTTCGCCACTTCTTCGGAGTTATCGTCGGACCAGACGTAGCCTTCAGTTGTGATCGGCCAGCTCAGCCACTTCGTGACGATCGCGCCGGCCGTGCGGGTCTTTTCATCGAAGATCAAATCAACCGGCAGAGCGCGGTCATGCGGCAGATCGACATAATGGCCGTATTCCTTAAATTTCATGTGCTGACGATGATACGCCGCGGATTCGTTGTAGAAACGCTTGTTATCGGCGCAGACCTCGATCCAGCTCTTGCCGGCCATCGAGAAGTTGCGCATGAATGTCGCTTCGTGTTCCGGCACCTTGATGCCCAGCCAGAAGCCGCCCGACTGCGTCTGATTCTTCATGTGCCAGATCTTCGCGCCAGTGTTCATCAACGCGTGGATGCCATCGCCTGTGTTGCCCGGAGTCCCGCCGGTGTAAACAACGTCCATCCCATGGAAATCGCGCTGCATCTGTAAATTATTTTCGTAACCGCCGCAGGCCAACAGGACACCCTTATTGGCTTTGATGCGGATTTCCTTGCCATCCGCGCCCTTGGCGACGACGCCCTTAACCTCTTTGGTTTCCAGATTCTGAATCAAGCTTGTAAAGGCCGTTGAGAACATCAGTTCAATATTTTCACCGCGGTCACGAACCGCCAGATCGAAACCTCTCCAGACGCCGCCGTATTCGAACGTCGTTCCGGCTTTGCGGACATGCGCGGAACAGCCCTTAAAGCTGGATCCGTCCAGATCCGGGAATTCCGTAACTAATGAGCCCCAGGCCAGCGGTCCTCCGCCGACATAGCCCAGCTCATAGCCCACTTTATCAACCGTCGCCTGAATCCAGCCGCGCTGATCAGAGAATTCCTTCGCCATGAAATCGACATATTCTTCCGGAATCGGATTCGGCTGACTGCAGGCGATCAGGTATTTCTTAAAGGTCTCCAGATCATCCGGCGCCGGCACGATCACGGTCTGGCCGGATGCGATCGAGTTGCCGCCCGCCTGCGCTTCTTCCATTTTTTCCAGAATACAGATCTTGGCGTTGGGGTCAATGTCGTTGGCTTCCAGCGCGGCGGCTTCCCCCGCCAAACCATAGCCGACGATCAGGAAATCGCATTCCTTGTCAAACTTTTCCTCCGTTGTCGCAGCCGCCGGTGCGTCGTTGGACGAACAAGCACCTAACAGCCCCAGTGCCGCAGCCCCCGCGACGGTCGCGGCGCTGCCTTTCAAAAAGTCCCGTCGAGAAATATTCTTCATTTTCTTTCCCTCCTCTGGTTTCACATTGTGAAACTTTTGTCGATTTCATTATAGGATTGCAAGGGGTTTCAAACAATCGAAATACTTTATCGTTTAATAAAATTTTTTTATTATACATCAAGAAATCTGATACAATGTGATTAGCTGATCGTCAATATGATCACAAAGGGGGAATTGTCGTTGAACACCAGCCAGATCCGTGCTTTTCTTACCGTCGCTCAAACCTTGAGCTACATCCGTGCCGCCGAACTGCTCTATACCACGCAGCCGGTCGTCAGCTATCAGATCAAAGCGCTGGAAACGGAGCTGGGCGTCACCTTGTTCAACCGCACGCACCGCAGCGTGGAGCTGACAGCCGCCGGGTCCTATTTTTATAAGCAAATGGAACCGCTGCTGCGGCAGCTGGAAGCGATCGTTCAAACTGTACAGTCGATGAACGCCCAGACGCCGAAGCTGATTAACTTGTTAGTCCGCCGTCTGGCTGATTACGGCAAGCTGACGCAGATCATCAAAAATTACTCGGAGACATGTCCGCTGATTCATGTTAATATCCTGACGCAGGAGGATCGCGGCAGCCGTCAGCTGCTGATCACCGGCGAAGTGGAGATGGCCTTCTGTTATCAATACGAAGTGGAGAGTGATCCCAAGTTGAAATTTCTGCCGATTATGGAATCGCAGTATTACGTGCTTGTCAGTAAAACGCATCCGCTGGCAGCGTATAAATATCTGACTTTCGACGATTTGGCAGGCCAGAAGCTGATCCTGGCCAATACGGAGCTGCACCGCAATCCGCGGCTGATCACAAGGCCGCAGCTGCAGGCAAAAAAGATCGTAGTACAGACCGTTTACACAAGTTTTGACAGTATGTTGATCGCGGTGCAGTCGGGAATCGGTTTCACCATTCTGCCCTGCTCGCGGTCAAAGAAATTCTCCGGCTTATTGAAAATTCCGCTGAAGGATGTCAGACCGATGCCGTTAGGCATCGCGTGGTATGGCGCGCGGATGTCGCCGGAACTGGAAGCATTCATCGCGCTTGCTGAAAAACAGAATGTCGAACAACCGCCCGCCATTGTATGATCCGTGAATCAAAAGTAACCAAAGCCGCAGCTTAAGAAAATTCAGCTGCCCAACAATAAAACGTTATGGCAGCACTGTACCTCTTTATGATGCTGTTCTCTTCAATTCCAGATTTGCGTTTAACGTCAGACTCATCGTGAATCCGTCGTCATTACCGTTTTTCCCTATTGACAGTTTTTTTCAGATAACCATTCTGTGCGATTTCAGGCATTCTGTTGGTATTGCCATGGACGCCGAAAAAAGCATTCCGCGATCATAAAAACCGATATCATTGACAATCGCAAACTGATAATAGAAAACTGCCTACTCAAAGATCCGAAAATAAGCGTCTGCCGAAGCCATCAGGAGGGCACAGTCATGAACCTTATACTATTCATAACGGATCAGCGGCAAATTCTGATCCGTTTTGCGCCAGACAATAAAAGCGGCCGACGAAGGCTTTCAGCTTCGCGGAAAATGTCCAAAAATAAAGCGGGGGGGGAAGCAAACACAAATCAACGACACTGTTTTGATTTTCAAAATCAGTGAATGAAAATCGTCGTGCTGAACACAAGGGTTGCCATAATGATAGACATTGCGGCCCGTGCATCCTTCGTCACGGGCTTCATCCGAAGAAACATCTTCTGTCGGATAACCCGCATCCTTCTCCCCCTGATCAACGAGCTGGCGGATATTTTCCTTTGGACGACCGCCGCTCAGGATCACTAACACATGTTTTATTTTGATCTCCCTTTCCTTTCTCGAATGCTTTTTATCGTGGAAATTCTATTATCGGTTCTTCCCTGATGAAGTACATACTTTTCTGATATATACCCTCCTTCAGAGAAGTGATATCCATGAGTATCGAATAAGTCAGCCGAAAAAAGCAATCGGTGTCAGATAGCCATCTGGTTATACTTTGACGATGATCGGAAGAAAATGGCGACTCATCAAATTATATTATGTTGGTTAGTTGAACATTAAAAAATCAGGTTTAACAAGTTGTATCGGAAAAGGGGAACGATTCTGTATGAAACCTTAAGCGGACTATTAAAGAAAATGGAAAGAGACGCACTGATCCTGCGGCAAAAGTATCCGCAAATCCCGGTGAAGTTAGAGAACAGCCCACAGATAAAGGCCGTTCGCTCTATCCAATCATAGAAACAATGTGTCCATGGGGATTGGTAGATCATGAACCAGCCTATAAGTCCACTCAGGCCGCGCCTGTCCTTTCAAAGAAAAGGCCTTCAATCCAAAAAGAACAGGATGCCAAGCAAGAAATAATCATCTGA
Source organism: Holdemania sp. (assembly GCF_986127675.1). NCBI lineage: Bacteria > Bacillati > Bacillota > Erysipelotrichia > Erysipelotrichales > Erysipelotrichaceae > Holdemania > Holdemania sp. The sequence continues at coordinate 8,226 of NZ_CFQZWI010000107.1, forward strand.
CCGTATCCTGTTTCCCATACTGTTTTTTTGTATATAGATTTGATTGAATTCTGGCGAAATTTTTTAAGCAGACCTTATCTAAGAGGACAGGATTCATCTTCAATTTTGATCCAGTATGAATTCCACATGGTCCGGTAAGGTTCTGACATGGGTTTTGACGAATTCCGGCTGAAAATCGAGATGACTTAATTCATTGAAAGCAACCCATTCAAAACGATGTTCTATTTGGCCTTCCCAACGGGAAAAAGAATTCATCGACCGCAGCAAGGAGGATTTACGCAAGGAAACGAGAAAATAAAAGCAGATTTCATGAAACCGCCGTTGGCTGGCCGCTTCCGTGAAGAACGCCTGCGTCACCCATAACGGCCTTTCAATTACAGCCTGGATCCCGATTTCCTCTTGTAATTCACGAATCAATGCCTGTTGAGCTGTTTCATTCAGCTTTACGCGGCCGCCCGGCAAATAGGCATAAGGCAGTTTCTTATCCTTCATCACAAGCAGATTTTCACCGCAAAGCATCACCGCACAGGTCCTGACATTGAAACAGGATGTTCCGACATCAAATGAAATATCCATGTTCATCGCCTCCTGATTCTCAGGATAACGAATGCTCAGGAAAAACGCAAGCGGAATTCGGGAAAAGTCGTATTCTGATCCAAGTCAGAATTATCCAGTATAACCGTAATCGAACCGCAAATTCAGGGCGTAAATAAATCGTAAGATTTTTTCCAGCTTTCAAGAATTGACTTTCGCGTTAAAACTGGAATAATGAATAACAGAAACAGGAGGGCTATATGTTTAGAAATCGCAAAAAACAAGAAGAACTGGATGACGAACCGGCATTCTTTGAAAACGTTGCAGCTCCTGCAACGGAAATGATACCCCAGCCAAAACAGGAGGAAGTGGAAAAAATGGAAAATAAGCAGACGATCAGCGCGGAGGAATCCGTATTAACCGAAGACGTAACGATCAACGGTGATCTGGAATGCGATTGCAGCCTGACGATTCTCGGTACCGTTAACGGCAGTGTGCATTGCGGCAAGGATCTGTTAGTGAAAGGCCAGATTAATGGCGATGTAACCGCGATGAATCTGG
>NZ_CFQZWI010000108.1:0-8715 GCF_986127675.1 Holdemania sp.
GCATAGGACGTGGCGATCTCCCCGGTCGGAAAATACGTCAGTCCCCACAGCACTGTCATTGCCAGCATCACGACAGTCAGCGCTTTACGGGTGTAATTTTTGACTTCCTGGCGGACCTTGTTGAATACCACCGGCAGCGACGGACGGCGATATACCGGCAGTTCCAGCACCATCCACGGCTGTTTGCGATGCTCCGGCAGCGACAGCACCAGCGATAACACCAACGCGCTGACCAGGCTTAATCCATACAGCGTAAACACGACCAACCCGCCCTGCCCGGGAAAAAACGCCGCCGAAAACAACAGGTAAATCGGCAAACGTGCGCCGCAGCTGATTAATGGAACGACCAGTGCTGTCCGCCGGCGGCTGCTTTCCTCTTCGATTACGCGCGTCGCCATCACGGCCGGAACATTGCATCCCAGACCTAACAACAAGGAAACAAACGCTTTGCCGCTGCAGCCAAACGGCCGCATCAGCCGGTCCATTAAAAACGCGATCCGGGCCATATAGCCGCTTTCTTCCAGCAAGCCGAGGAAGAAATACAAAAACGCCATTAACGGTAAGAAGCTGAGCACGCTGCCGATCCCGGCCAACAACCCGTCGCAGACCAACGATTGCACCCAGGCCGGCATTGAAGCCAATAAGAGCCGGCAGCCGTGCTGCATCCAGAGAGTTAATTGATTCAGCCATGCCACATACGGCGCGCTGCCATTATAGATAAGCATCAGCATCCCAAAGCTCATCGCCAAAAGCAGCGGCAGTCCCCAGATCCGGTGCAGCAGCACCGCGTCGATCCGCTTGGTTTTTAACAGCCGCCGCTGTGGATCCTGACGAACATGGCTCATCAAGCTGTCGACCGCTCGGTACAGCGCCTCATGCATCGCTTGCGGCTGGCGGTCACAGAGCTTTTGATAGGCTTGTTTCTTCAGCGCCAGCGGCGAGGCAAAGGGTTCTGCCAGCTGCAGCGCGTTGACTTCATCGACCCACGCCTGTTCCAACGGTTTTGGCAGCAGCGGCCGGTAGCCGTCAAAGGGCTGATGCAGCATCGCCAGAACGGTGTCCTTCACCTGCCGGCCGGCTTGCTTGTCAAAAGCGCTGGCGCAAAGAATCGGACAGGCCAAACGGCGGCTCAGCTTTGCCGCATCAATCTCAATTCCATTTTTCAGCACCTCGTCGTAAAAGTTAAAAATCAGAATCATCGGAATCTGCAGCGTCCTTAATTTCAGCGTCAGCCGCAGCGCCCGCTGTAAATGCGTCGCGTCCAGGACGTTGATGAGACAGTCGATTGGCTGGGATTCTAGAAAGTCCTGGGTGATTTGTTCCTCGTTGTTGGTTTTCTGTAAATCATAAATGCCCGGCAGATCGATCAGGGTAATCGCTTCCTTATCCCATTCAACCTGTGCCTGCTTGCGCTCCACCGTAACGCCCGGCCAGTTGCCAACTTCAAACCCAGCATCCGACAGCGCGTTGATCCAGGCAGTTTTCCCGGCGTTGGGATTGCCGACAAAGGCTACGGTCTTCATTCGGTTTTCTTCAAAGCGACATGGATCCGCGCGGCATCCGGCCGGCGCAGCGCGATCAGGCTGCCCCCGACGCTGTATTCCGCCGGATCCTGCAGCGGCGCACTGCGGACAAATTCAATGTCCTCGCCCACCCGCAAACCCAGAGCTTCCAGCCGGTCCGCCAGCGCCGGCGGCAGGTCAATGCGCGTGATGACTGCGCTGAGGCCGGATGGCAATTGTGTTAGTTTCATCGCTGACTCTCCTTTCCTTACAGACTATGCTTATAAAAAGTCCTTCCTTCCGCGCAAATTTCGACATCCTCACTCTGGTATAACAGGCAGATTGTGGTATAATCAGAAAGGTTAATTTCAAAGAATAGGAGAGAAGCGTTATGAGATTAAGTCAAAGTTTCTTTACGACTCTGCGTGAGAACGTAAAGGATGAAGATTCCGTCAGCGGTAATCTGCTGGTTCGTGCGGGCATGATCAAAAAAAGCTCGGCAGGAGTCTATATGTACCTTCCCCTTGGGTATAAAGTGCTGAAAAAAATTGAAAACATCGTCCGTGAAGAAATGGATCAGGCGGGAAGCCAGGAATTGTTGATGCCGGCGTTGATCCCGGAAGAAGTTTACGTCGCATCCGGCCGGCGGGATAACTTCGGTTCCAGCATGTTCTCGCTGAAGGACCGGTTTAACAAGAGCTATGTTCTCGGTCCGACACACGAGGAACTGTTCGCCGTTGCGGCGGGCATGAAAATCCGCTCATACAAGGACATGCCGTTCAATTTATATCAGTTTCAGACGAAGTACCGGGATGAAGCGCGGCCTCGCTATGGTTTGATCCGCGTCCGCGAGTTCATCATGAAGGACGCTTATTCCTTTGACAAGGATGAAGCAGGCATGGACGTCGCCTATCAAAAGATGTTCGATGCTTACAAGCGGGCGTTTGACCGGATGCACATGGATTACAAGATCGTTCGCGCCGATACCGGCGTCATGGGCGGACTTTTGTCCGAGGAATTCCAGGCGGTCACGGAAATCGGCGAGGATGTTTTAGTTCTGTGCGACCAATGCAGCTTTGCTTCCAACCTGGAAGTTGCGCCGTGCAAAGATGAGGGCGCTGACAGCATGGAAGCGCATCTGCCGAAGGAATTGGTGGAAACACCGAATGCGCGCACGATCGAGGAAGTCACCGAGTTTTTGCATGAAGCGGCTAATCAATTTGTCAAGACATTGATTTACAACATCGACGGCAAGCCGTTTGCGGTGATGGTCCGGGGCGATCGGGAAGTCAATGAAACCAAGGTTCTCAAGCTTGTCGGCGGCTTGGAAATCGCGCTAGCAGAACCTGAGATGGTCGTCGAAGCGACCGACGCCAAAATCGGCTTCGCTGGTCCGATCGGTCTGCATTGTCCTTTAATCATGGATCTGGAAGTTTCGCATATGGCGAATTTCATCACCGGCGCCAACAAGACGGGATATCACTATATCCATGTCAATCAGGAAGATTTCAAAGCGGATTACACGGCGGATGTCCGGCAGATCATGGAAGGCGATACCTGTCCGATCTGCGGCGGCAAGATCGTCTTTAAAAAAGGCATTGAAATCGGGAATACGTTTAAATTGGGAACGAAATATGCTCAGGCGATGGATCTGGAATATCTCGATCAGGAAAACAAACTGAATCCGGTCTGGATGGGTTCGTATGGCATCGGCATCGGCCGCTGCATGGCCGCGCTGGCTGAACAGCACAGCGATGAGCATGGCTTATGCTGGCCGATCAATATCGCGCCGTATCCGGTAGCGATCGTTGTCATTGCCAAAAAGGATGAGCAGCAGATGGCTGCCGCAGAACAGCTGTATGCCCAGCTGCAGGCAGCCGGCGTCGATGTCATGCTGGACGACCGGGATGAACGGCCGGGCGTTAAGTTCAAGGATATGGATCTGATCGGTACGCCAATCCGGCTGACCGTCGGCAAGAAAATCGGCGATGGTCTTGTTGAGATGAAGCTGCGCAAGGCGGAAAAAGCGGAAGACATCAGCATTGACAACGTAGTCGCTAAGGTTTTAGAGCTCATTCATCAAGGTGAGTAAGCCAAAAGGACAATCACGATAAAATAAAAAGTGATCTTCTGGGCTCAATGTCAGAAATCACTTTTTTATTGGCGTGAATAGCGTCATTCCCTTTTATTCTGATGGATGTTGGATCATCCTCCCTCACAAGCTACATTTTCGTGACAGTGAGTTTTTAATCTAAGCTCATAATCGGCAGAACCCGATTGTCTTAATCTTCCTCCGCTTTTCCAGCTTCTCCACGCCGGCGTCCGCTTCCCGGGATCAAGGAATCTCGAACCTTACAAAACTGTGAGGATTTTGTCACGCCTGTCCATGGTAGATCCGCCAGGATAAGCATAGAATAAAGACAAAGGAGGAACATCGCTTATGAAATCATTGTTGGAAGTCATCACCGCTCTTTTCGGCAGTCTTCTGTTCTTCCGCCGGAAGACCCCTTTCCGTTTAGGTCAGGTTCCGAAACGAACGCAGCTTTAATTGATTATCCTGTGATAAACCAGAACGCTTTGATCCTCAAAATCGAAGCGTTTTTCCAATTTATAATTCAAACGGCTTAAAAGGCGCTGACAGGCCGTGTTTTCCATGGCAACATAGGCTTGCAGTACAGAAACATTCAAAGTTTGACTGGCAAAATCCGTTGCCCAGCTCAGCAATTCCTGCCCCAATCCGCAGCCCCAGGCTGGTTCATCCAGAAACAACGTCACATCCCGCATTTCAGGCTTCTCCGTTTGCTTTAATGCCAGCACGCCCACCGGTTCCTGCGACGATTTCCTGGTCACAAGCCAGGCATTGTTAATTCCCGCGGTCAGCTGCAGGATTAAGTCCACGGCCTCTGAATGAGATTTCAACGTCGAAAAGCGCATATAGCGGGCAACGGATTCCTTGCCGGCCATCGCCAGGACGGTATCTGCATCCTTGACAGTCAATGGCGTGAGCTCCAGTCGTTCTGTATCCTGACTCACCAGTTTTTCAATCCGGTAAACATTGATCGTGTCAACATCCGGGCAGCAGAACACCGCGCGGTTTTCCGGATTGCCGGGAATCTGTCCGCCATAGCGAAGAATATCGATGTAAGGAAACGCGACATGCGCCGCCATAGGACACAATTGTCCGCGTTCTGTGTCAAAGTCATAACTATCGCCGATCTGCTGTCCCCGGTGACAGCCGTTGGGTCCCTTCCGATCGATCAGTGTGATGATGATCTTAGCTCTGGAATTCATGATAGAATCCCCCGGTTTTCAGCGATGGCCTGTTCGATCCGCAGGCCCCGATATAAATCGGGATTATCTTGATTTTGACGAATTAACGCTTCAACGGCATCCATTGCTTTTTGACACGCTTCCGGCAGCGTTTTCTTTTGCAGCAATGCCCCGGCCAAAACGGCGGAGAACACATCACCGGTACCGGGAATCCGGACGTCAATCATTTCAAACGGGAGATCGAAGCTGACGCCCCGTTCATCCCGTCCGCAAACATAATGACCGCCCTCTTCCGCGAAAACGACGCTGGTGATCACGGCCGAGCTGCAGCCTAATGCGGTCAATTCGTCCAGCAGCTGATCCTTCTGTTTCCGGGTCACGCTTATTCCCCAGTCAGGATGCGAGCATAACAGTGCCGCTTCCGTTAAATTAGGAACGATCACCTGGGCCGAAGTAGCTAATTCTCTGCGCAGTTCGACGGCGGAAGGATCCACACCCGGATACAGATGCCCTTCATCACCCAGAATCGGATCGACGATTTTCAGTGCCTCCGGATGACCGGCAAACAATCGTTTTAATAATTCTACCTGTTTTTCTGAAACGAGAAATCCCGTGCAGATACAATCGAAATGAAAGTTCAGCTGATCCCAGGCATTCAGCGTATTCTCCATAAAGTCCGTCGTATCCTGAATATCAAAAACACCGTAATCCAGCGTATTGGACACTAGCGCGGTCGGCAGATTATGCACGATATGTCCCTGTGCCGACAACAGCGGAATCATAACGGACAAGGCGACTTTCCCAACGCCGCACAAATCGTTAACCAGTAGAATTTCTTTTTCCATATCCAACTTCCCCCTTTAATTCACAGCGTTATTATAGCATGCCCTCAGAGCAAACGTTTGCCTCAATCGTAGAGATTGAGAGAAAACTAGTCTTTCCAGCGAAATATATTTAGTCTATAATGAACTTTCCTTTTCTGATTTTTCGATATCATGTTGAATGAGTGATTTAATATAATTTGTTTTATCTGCTTGCTTTTCCAAGTGATCAATAATCGCTTGATCTTTTTTCAAACTGAAACGAAACGCATACTGTTTATAGAACTTTTTCTTATATTCATTAACATAAGCCGCTTGATTAAAAGTCTTTTTTTCCATTGTTTTCTGCCTCCTTTTTGCATATAATAGAGATGGGAAGGGAATGGCTTAAAATAAGCCAATTTCCCTTAAGAATGTAAGAACTATGCCGATTAAACTGATAATTGCCGTTATTAGTTTAATGATTTCAATGATCAAACTGATTTGGTTTTGATTATTGGGCGTAGTTCTTTTTTTCTTGCCCTTGGATTTTCCCATCTCTTCACATCCTTCCTCGGGCAACTTAAGTTTAGCATAGACTAGTCTATAACTCAATAGTGATCTTAACTTATTTGAGTTTGATAAAACGAACTAAATCTAATCCATTTCACTTGGCAAAATTTCTTAGTGGCATTTATAGATGGCAACATATAACAATGACTTCATTTTAAGCTGAGTCCCAACGAATCGACTAAAAAATTTTGCGATTGTTTTCTATCTCTTTTTTGCATATAATAGAGATGGGAAAGAGAAAGGCTCAAAATAAGCCGATCTCTTTAAGAAAAGGAAGAAGCACACCGATTAAACTGATAATTGCCGTTATTAGTTTAACGATTTCAATAATCAGACTGATTTGGTCTTGATCATTGGGCGTGCTTCTTTTTCTCTTGCCCTTGGACTTCCCCATCTCTTCACATCCTTTCCTCGGGCAATTTAAGTCTAGCATAGACTAGTCTATAACTCAATAATGAAATCAACTTATTTGAGTTTTAAAAACAAGATATCCAAAGGTTAAAAAAAGCAATGATCGACGGACTCGACCGCGTTTCTTTCACTAGAAACAAGCTCTGTCCGCTCATTGCTTTTTTTACATTCTATTCGTTACTCTCTGAGTGATTGACCCTGATCTTCGATGAAAGCTGAAAGGCTAACGCACAACATCGAGCGGATGACCGTCAATATCTTCCATGACAATACCATAAATCTTCATAATTGTCGGCGCTTCGTCCACAAGCTTCGCCCCTTGAATCTGAACGCCCATTTTAATATCCGGACCACTTAGAATAAACGGCGGCTGATCACCTTTCGTCGGCAGATGTCCATGCGTGGCGACTGAGAATTTATAGTCGGAATTATCAACGGACTCGATCAGATCGCCCGTCAGGTTCTTACCAAAGGAGACGGAGGTCACTGTTTCCACCACGAACTCGAAATCTCCCTTCATGTGCCACTGATTCAGGGCTTCCTCAGCCGTCCATACTTTTTCAATTTCCTGCGGATAGGTTTGTTGAATTTCTTTCAGTATCGCCGCCGCTTCATTCCGATCCATCGCCGGGCCTAAATGAATATGCGCAGAGAAAGCGCAGGATTGAGCGTACATCCGCCAGTCTGTAATCTTCCCCTGTTCATCGATATCGATCAATCCCCGATCATAAAACAACTTGTTCAGATTGAACAAATGGGATACATTGATCTGACCATGATCGCCCAGGATGACGATGTTGGTCTTGTCCAATAAATTCTGACGGTTGAGCGCAGCGATCAGCGTGCCGATCTTATCATCCACAAACCTCAGTGCTTCATTGACTTTTTCACCTTTTACGCCGTTTTGATGTCGTTGATGATCAACATAGGAGAAATGGATAAACATCAGATCCGGCTGGAACGTTTCGATAATTTCCGCGCCGCAATGTTCGGCATAGTTATCAAACTCCGGCGTCAGCATCCATTTTAAACGACTTTTGTTGCGTTCAAAAATTTCTGCGACTGCCGGACTGTTAGCCTGAGTGCAGATGTCTGTCGGGTCGTCGTTGATCGTCGGCGCCCAGATTTCCGCAATGTTGTAATCGGCGGCGGAACCGGCCATGACCGGCCAGGTCACTGTAGCGGTGCTCAGTCCTGCCGCTTTCGCGTAATCCAGCATCGTCTTGACCCGGATATCCTTGTACCACCAGTTCCACTGCGGCTTCGGCACATTGACCTGCAGCCGCTCATTATGAACGATGCCGTGCTTATTCGGATAACAGCCCGTCATGATCGAAACATGACACGGATAGGTCAGCGTCGGATAGATGCACTCGATATCGCGCACCTGCGCCGCGCCTTTTACAAGGGGGCCTAAATTCGGCAGCGTTTCCAACAGCGGGATATCATCGCTGATCAACGCGTCGATCGAAATGACAAGTGTCTTTTTATTCATGATGTCCCTCCTGATTCTCTGCCATCAGCGCCCGCAGCTGTTGCTTCCAGGTGTTTTCCTCCACCTGCACTTCAGGGATTACCTGACTGGCTTCATCCAGGAAATGCAGATAGCCTCGTCCCATCGCACGGCCTTTTTCCGTGTGCATGTCATATACGAAGTCCGGCAGCTCAATCCCCTTCGGGTCGCTTTCCAGCTTCCGCTTGATCAGACTTTTCAGATTACAGGAATCACGGTTTTTATCGCACAGACAAAGATAACGAACCGCATGCACCGTGAACATCCAACGATCGGATTCGCCATAGTCGAAATCCTTGCGGAAATGATCGAGACTGTCGATCACCGGCGCCGCCTGCGGCTGGCCCATGCCGATATCCTCTACGCAGATCGCTTTTAAGCGTTTCCAGACAAAGTCTTCCAACGCTTCACTGCTCATGCAGCATTCCATCGCCACCGTCGCGGCCCGTTCCGTTTCTGCGCGGCGGATCAGCTTCTGCAGGGCGGAGATCAATTCCTCAGCCTGATATCCGTGTTTTGTTTTCAAACCTTTTAAATCCATGGCGTTGCGCCTCCTTTCATAAAAAGAAAGGGAAGCGAAGTCAAACCGGCACTCCCCTTCCCTGTCGTTGGTTATTTCAGGCTGTTCAGGCAAGCTTCGATGGCC
>NZ_CFQZWI010000109.1:0-8656 GCF_986127675.1 Holdemania sp.
CAGAAGGGATTTAATCTGATCCGCGAGCCGATCGGCTCCGATCATGTTGATTTCTATGTGTTTAACGATCTGGCGGATGAAGCGCTGAAACTGTACGTCAGCGGTGAGATTGGCAAGATTCAGATTCTCTATTGCCAGTTTGTCAACGCCGTAACGTTTACGCCGCAGCTGCTGACGCTGCTGCCGGTCAGTCCGATGGAACGCGAAGGCCGGGAGTTTAAGGTGGAAACCTTATTTGAACCGGGGCCGGACGCCATTCTGAATTCGTTAATTCCGATGTACGTCCGCTCGTTGTTATACAGCGCGCACATGCAGACCAAAACCGCGGAACAAGGTTCCCGGCGGGTGGCGATGGAAAGCGCGACGGATAACGCCGACGAGCTGATCGACAAGCTGACGCTGCAGTACAACCAGGCACGTCAGGCGGCGATCACGCAGGAAATCACAGAAATTGTCGCCGGGGCGGACGCCTCGTAGCGAAAGGAGAATTTATGGCTAAAAATATTGGAAAAATCGTACAGGTCATCGGACCGGTCGTGGATATCCGTTATGCCGCCGGTCAGCTGCCGGCCTTGAACAATGCGATCGTGGTGGAGAAAGGCGAAGGCCAGCGCATCACTGTCGAGGTGGCTCAGCATATTGGCGACGACGTCGTGCGCTGCATCGCGATGGCTTCCACCGATGGTCTGGTCCGGGGCATGGACTGCCTCGATACCGAAGCGCCGATCAGCGTGCCGGTAGGCCAGCAGGTGCTGGGCCGGATGTTCAACGTCCTGGGCGATGAGATCGACGGTCTGGGCGAACTGCCGGAACCAAATAAAAAACTGCCGATTCACCGCGCCGCGCCATCCTTTGAGGAACAGCTGACGTCCGCGGAAATTCTGGAAACCGGCATCAAGGTCATCGACCTGCTTTGCCCGTATGCCCGCGGCGGCAAGATCGGTCTGTTCGGCGGCGCCGGCGTTGGCAAAACCGTGCTGATGCAGGAGCTGATCCACAACATTGCCAAGGAACACGGCGGCATGTCCGTTGTGGCTGGGGTCGGCGAGCGAACCCGTGAAGGCAACGATATGTATCATGAAATGAAGGACTCCGGCGTTCTGGACAAGACCGTGCTGGTCTATGGTCAGATGAACGAAAGCCCGGGCGCGAGAATGCGCGTGGCGCTGTCCGGCTTAACGATGGCGGAATATTTCCGCGATCAGGAAGGTCAGGACGTCCTGTTGTTTATCGACAATATCTTCCGTTTTACCCAGGCGGGTTCGGAAGTTTCCGCACTGCTGGGCCGGATGCCGTCGGCGGTCGGTTATCAGCCGACGTTGGCGACGGAAATGGGTCAGCTGCAGGAACGCATCACCTCGACCAAGCGCGGTTCGATCACGTCGGTTCAGGCAATCTATGTGCCGGCGGACGATCTGACCGACCCAGCGCCGGCGACGACATTCTCCCATCTGGACGCCAAGACGGTTCTGGATCGTTCGATTGCGGCGCTGGGCATTTATCCGGCGGTGGATCCGCTGGAATCCAGCTCCCGCATGTTGGATCCGCTGGTTGTCGGCGACGAGCATTACGAAGTCGCCCGCGGCGTCCAGCAGCTTCTGCAGCGGTATAAAGAGCTGCAGGATATCATCGCGATCCTGGGAATGGACGAATTGTCGGATGAAGACAAGAAAATCGTCAACCGGGCGCGCCGGGCACGAAACTTCCTGTCGCAGCCGTTCCATGTCGCGGAACAGTTCTCCGGGTATAAGGGGAAATATGTACCGTTGAGTGAAACGGTCCGCAGCTTCAAAGAGCTGTTGGCAGGCAAGTATGACGATCTGCCGGAACAGGCGTTTATGTTTGTCGGCACGATTGAAGAAGCGGCGGAGAAAGCCCGCCAGCTGGGGCAGTAGCGTATGATCCACTGCCGCGTGGTGACGCCGGAAGGACTGGCGAAGGAAATGGATACCACCATCCTGAATGTGGTCAGCACTGTCGGTCAGCTGGGAATTTTATCCCGTCACGTACCGCTGGTCACGCCGCTGGCCATCTCCCGCATGATTACGGAAGAAAGCGACGGCCGCAAGGAATACGCGGTCGCCGGCGGTCTGTTATATTTTGAAAACGATCTGGCGACGATCCTGACCGACGCGATTGAGTCCAAAGAGGAAATCGATCTGCGCCGGGCCGAGGAAGCGAAGCAGCGCGCCGAAGCACGGCTGGATGATCCGAATATGGACATGCGCCGGGCAGAGGTGGCTTTGAAAAAAGCGATCAACCGGATCTCCGTGAAAAACGAGCTCAAATAAACCAAAGAAAACGACGATCTGATCTGAAAAGGAAAGGTCGTCGTTTTTCATGTTTTCACCGAGCTTTTAAGCAGTCTTGATAAAAAGAAGATTAAAGGGATTGAATTCCGGGGAAAGATAGAAAGAAAAATAGGCGGGAACCGGCGGCGAACTGATTTGTTTTCATGAGTTTCAGAAAAGGATCGGCAGTTATTGCCCCATTCTTCCGCAAAGCGGTTTCAATCTGAAAAAGAAACTCTTATAATGATAGGAAAGGGAAGGGTGACTTATGAAAACAGTTTATATCCATGGAATCCTGTTAGATGGTTCCGAGAACATGGAACCGCAGGTGGGGATGGCCGTGATTACCGAAGGGGAAAAAATTATCGCGATCGAGCCGCAGCAGTCCGCTTATGAAGGCGCGCAGGTCGTCGATCTGAAAGGGCAGTACATCATGCCGGGGTTGATCAATCTGCACGTTCATCTGCCGGCCAACGGCAAGCCGAAGAAGAAACAGAGCGATCCGAAGAAACTGGTCAAGCTGATGACAAGCAACAATTTCCTGCGCAAAATCATGTTGAAGATGTGCGAAGGGTACGCAAAGACACAGCTGATGAGCGGCGTGACGACGATCCGCACGGTCGGTGGCGTTGAGGACGTCGATACGAAAATCCGCGATGCGGTGCTGGCGGGCAAAATTGACGGACCGCGGATTTTGGCGGGGAATATGGCAATTTCCGTGCCGGGCGGCCACATGGCCGGATCATTGGCGTATGAGGCGACCTCTCCGGAACAGGCACGGTCTTTTGTTCGTCAGATCGCCAAGGAAAAGCCGGATCTGATCAAGCTGATGATCACTGGCGGCGTGCTGGACGCGAAGGTTAAAGGGGAGCCGGGAGAATTGAAAATGTCGCCGGAAATCGTGAAGGCGGCGTGCGAAGAAGCGCATGCTCTGGGGCTGCAGGTAGCGGCGCATGTGGAAAGTCCGCAGGGCGTACAGGTCGCGTTGGAAAACGGCGTCGATACGATCGAGCATGGCGCGATGCCGAGCGCGGAGATTATCCAGCTGTTCAAAGACCGCAAGGCCTGCCAGGTGGCAACACTGTCACCCGCCCTGCCTTATGCATTATTTGACCGGGCTGTCAGTCATGTTTCAGAAATGGAACAGTACAATGGCAAGGTCGTTTTCGACGGCATTGTCGAATGTGCGAAGGAATGTCTGGCCAACGGCATTCCGGTCGGCCTGGGCACGGATACGGGCTGTCCGTATATCACACACTACGATATGTGGCGGGAAGTCAACTACTTCCATAAGTTCTGCGGTGTTTCCAACGCTTTCGCGCTGTATACCGCGACTAAACGCAACGCCGAGCTGGTGGGAATCGGCGATCAGACAGGTTCCATCGAGGTCGGCAAGTGTGCGGATTTCATCGTCACGGAAAAGAATCCGCTGGAAGATTTAACAGCGCTGAGGAAGGTCAGCATGGTGGTCGCCCGCGGCAAGCGTTATGCGGATCCGCAGGTCAAGAAAATGCCGGAGGTCGAACAGGCGCTGGATCAGTTTATTTAGACATAGGGATATAAATACAACGATTGCCGGACTGCAGAGATACAGCCCGGCGATCGGTTTATAAAGCTTAAAGAGGGATGAATAAGCGTTCAATTTGATCATTTAGGGATTCAATGATATCAAATTTACAAAAATGATAAAATTGAATAGGGCTATTCCAGATATCATAATAGAAATCAATCCACCCATAGGAGTAATAATAGAATTATCGATTATAAAAATTGAATTCAGGCTACGATGAGAACGTATAGTGGAGGACGATCATGATAGAAAGAAAGACATACTTAGATCAGCTTTCAGCCTGGAAAGATGAAAAAGTCATCAAGGTGATCACCGGTATTCGCCGTTGCGGAAAATCGACACTATTAAAGCAAATGCAGGAACGTATGATAAAAGAAGGGATAATAGAAGATCAAATTATTTCAATCAATTTTGATGGCTTGGAAGATGAAGCTTTGTTAGATTATAAGACACTATATGCTTTATTCAAAAGCAGTTTTGTTTAAATAAAAGGACCTATATCTTTCTTGATGAAATTCAAAGAGTAGAAGCTTTTGAAAAAGTCGTCGACAGTCTCTTTTTAAAGGAAAATGTGGATATTTATATAACAGTTTCCGATACTTATTTACTTTCTGGTGATTTAGTTACTTTATTGTCAGGGCGCTATATTGAAATTACGTTGTTGCCTTTATCCTTCAAGGAAGTTGTTGAAGCGCAAAAACCAGAGAATCTCGATCAGGCATTTTTGAACTATATGCGTAACGGCGGCTTTCCTTATCTTGCCACAGTGAACAAGACATCCGAAAAAGCTCCGGATTATCTGGAAGGAATTCTGAATACAGTCGTTGTAAAAGATATCGAAGAACGTCAGAATCGAAAAAATAACGACGGGAATCAGCGAAAAACAACAGATGCGGCGTTATTGCTTACCATCGCTCGTTATTTGGCGAGTGTCGTTGGCAGTCCGGTATCCGCTAAAAAGGTAACAGATACGCTGATTTCCAGCGGCAGAAAAATTTCGCCGAATACCGTGAGCGATTACATGGAAGCTTTGTCAGAAGCGTTTATTTTTTACAAGGCAGATCGTTTTGACGTCGTAGGAAAACAATTACTGAAGGTTAATGCGAAATGGTATCTTGTGGATTTAGGACTTCGGACTGTGATGCTGCCGCGAAAGAATTATGATCTCGGTTTTTCGATTGAAAATATCGTATATTTAGAACTTCTACGAAGAAGATATCGCGTGTATATCGGTAAACTGGGAAATACAGAAATTGACTTTGTAGCTCAAAAACAGGATATAATCACGTATATTCAGGTAACAGCGAACATGACGGCGGAAGAAACGTTTAATCGTGAAATGAAGCCTCTGCAAAATATCCAGGATAATTATGAGAAAATTGTTCTTACTTTGGATCGTTTTACACCCGGAAATTACAATGGAATTAAAGTCGTGAATGTCATTGACTGGCTGCTTGAAGAATCGAATGCATAGGGGCGATATGTTCTTCGGTATTACGTGGTGTGCTCAGAATACGATCGAAAAAATCATGCAGGTCTGTAAAGCTCTGAGGACTGGTTAAAGATTTTAGTAAGTAAGCTTTAAGAATAGCCAAGGAAGGTGAGCGGAATAATGAATTATGAAATTGTAGAGGGAATTGATGAATCTTCTTATTTTGTTTTGCCCTGCCATCGTAAAGGGTAAGAAAAAAATATGCTATGATAATGTAGTGCTGAACCCGGTCAAAAAAAGTCTTTTATATACTATATGTGTGATGATCAAGATCCTGATTATGGTAATAATGATCCAGCAGCAATAAGACAACATATGAGGTGGTCATTGATTTTTATGACGGTTTGGAAAAAGACTGCGTAAAATGGTGAAAAAAACCCGAAAACCAATCTTATATCTCTATTATGAGACCTTAATTAAGTAAAGTTATGGCATGATTAAACGCAACGATGTCCTAATCTAATAATTCAAGTTCACTTTTTTAGCAATTCAATTTTATCATTTTAGATTTTAATTATATCAAAATTTTAAAAATGATAAAATTGAATTGCTTTTTGATAATATTGAATCTATAATGAAACTGTCGGAAAGCATAAATTCTAAATTCGTTTAAATAGGAATTCTGATTTCTGGACTTATTGATGTTTCTCTGCAGAAAGGAGACGGATATGAAAAAATTTGAATATAGCGAATTATCGAAAAGTTTATTGACACCTCAAATTGTTTCCTTATTGACAACTATTCATGAATATAAAGGGGAACAAAATCTGTTTATTGAATCCAATGCAGATAAATTAAGCGATCTTGTTGAAATTGCAAAGATTCAAAGCGTAGACGCGTCGAATAAGATTGAAGGCATTTATACATCTGATGAGCGATTAAAGAAAATTGTTATGGATAAAACGATGCCTAAGACCAGAAATGAGAAAGAAATAGCGGGTTATCGGGACATATTAAATATGATTCACGAAAACTATGATTACATTCCGATTCGATCAAATTACTTTTTACAGCTGCATGGAGGGATGTATAAGTTTACAGGTTTAAGCATTGGTGGAAAATATAAGAATGCCGATAATATCATCGCTGAAACGGATTCTCAAGGGAATAGTAAAATCAGATTTCGCCCCGTCGAATCATGGAGAACGCCTGAAGCTATTGATGAATTATGTGATGCATACAATCAAGCCTTGAAAGATAATGTTGATCCACTTCTTTTGATGCCCATGTTTATTTTGGATTTCCTTTGCATTCATCCGTTTAATGATGGCAACGGAAGAATGAGCCGATTACTAACATTATTACTTTTGTATAAATCAGGCTATATTGTCGGCAAATATATCAGCATCGAAAAGCTAATTGAAACTACAAAAGAAAGCTATTATGAAGCTTTGCAGCAAAGTTCGCTAGGCTGGCATGAAAATAATAATGACTATACACCCTTTGTTGAATATTATCTAGGTGCCATTGTTGCCGCATATCGCGATTTTTCTTCACGAGTCCAAATTCTGATTGAATCCGGATTTTCTAAACCTGAAAGGGTACGCGCAATTATTAAACGAAATGTGGGCAAGATTACAAAAGCGGAGATTATGAAACAATGTCCGGACATCAGTCAGATTACGATTCAAAGAGCTTTAATTGAATTAGTTGATAAAGGAGAAATCATCAAGATTAGCGGAGGAAGATATACTTCCTATATTTGGAATGAGGAGAAAGAATAATGATTACAGGTGAATTAAAAAATAAGATTGATAGTTTATGGGATATCTTTGCGGCAGGTGGCTTAACCAATCCGTTAGAAGTTATTGAGCAAATAACGTATCTAATGTTCATTCGTGATTTAGATGATGTAGATAATAAAAATGCAAAAGAAAATGCGATACTGGGTTTACCCTTTAAAAGTATTTTCTCAGAACAAGTTCAAATTGGTGAAAGGTCAATTAATGGGAATCAACTTAAATGGTCAGTCTTTCATGATTTTCCTGCCGGCAAGATGTATGAGATTATGCAAGATTGGGTTTTTCCTTTTATTAAGAATCTACATGCTGATAAGAACAGTGCGTATTCAAAATACATGGATGATGCGATATTTAAATTACCAACTCCTTTAGTTTTATCTAAGGTCATTGATTCACTGGATGATATTTATGATTCTATGAGCAAATCTGAAAAAAAAGATATCCGAGGAGATGTATACGAATATCTTTTGTCGAAGATTGCGACGGCGGGCAGGAATGGTCAGTTCAGAACACCAAGACATATTATTGAAATGATGGTCAAATTAGTAAATCCGAAACCAGAAGATACGATTTGTGATCCTGCTTGTGGAACCGCAGGATTTCTAGTTGAAGCCAGTACTTATCTTATCGACACTTATAAAAATGATATTTTAATGAATAAGGAAAATCGAGATCACTACATGAATCATATGTTTCATGGTTTTGATATGGATCGAACGATGCTTCGAATTGGAGCCATGAACATGATGACACATGGGGTAGAATCTCCTTTCATTGAGTATCGGGACAGTCTTTCGGATCAAAATTTGGATCAGGATAAATACTCGTTAGTTTTAGCAAATCCTCCGTTTAAAGGCACATTAGATGCGGAATCCGTATCATCCGATCTGTTAAAAGTCGCTAAAACAAAAAAGACTGAGTTGTTATTCTTGGCTTTATTTATAAGAATGTTAAAGATTGGCGGTCGTTGCGCTTGTATTGTTCCGGACGGAGTTTTGTTTGGATCAAGCAACGCTCATGTGCAAATCAGAAAAGCGCTTATTGAGGAGAATCGACTGGAAGCTGTCATTTCCATGCCGTCTGGCGTATTTAAGCCATATGCCGGAGTTTCTACAGGAATCCTCATTTTCACGAAGACAGGTCACGGTGGAACAGATAAAGTCTGGTTCTATGATATGAAAGCTGACGGCTTTTCATTGGATGATAAACGTTCAATAGTCAAAGAAAATGATATTCCAGATATCATTAATAGATTTAAAAACCTTGATAAAGAAATTGATAGAAAACGTACAGATCAAAGCTTCTTTGTCAATAAAGAAGAAATTGTGAATAACAACTATGATCTTTCTATTAACAAATATAAAGAAGTCGTGTATGAAAAAGTGGAGTATGCGCCAACTCATGAAATACTTGCGGATATTGTGGCATTAAACAAAGAAATAGATAAGAATTTAGAAGAACTAAAGGCTTTACTGGAAGGATAGAAAGGAGAAAAATCTGAATGATAAATTCGGATTTGTGGGGATGAATGGATGAATAAAATTAAACTTTCATCAATATG
>NZ_CFQZWI010000110.1:0-8509 GCF_986127675.1 Holdemania sp.
TCTTCCGATCTGACGCCGGTCTATCAATGCGCGCTGATCAATTATTTTCGAATGGTCGGTCCGCAATTTGCCGAGCTCTTGTTCGCCCGGCTGAACGATCCGCGTCAGGATCCGGAAATTCATTTCGCCGTGCTGCGTTATCTGCGCCGCTGGCCGGATCCCCAGGCGTATCCGCTGCTCCTGGAATTGCTGCAGGATGAAAGCCGGAGTTGGGAATACGCAGCTCTGGCCGCCTCGGCGCTGGACAGCTATCCCGGCTCACAGACGATCGAATGTTTAAAGCAGGGGCTGCATTCACGTTTCTGGCATGTCCGGTATAACAGCGCTCAGGCCCTGCTGAATCTGCATGTGCCGTTAGCGCAGATGCAGGATATCCTGACGGGCCCGGATCGGTATGCGCGTGAGATTCTCGAATACAAGCTGAAAGAAAATGAAGGAAGGGAGGGCACTGCCGGATGATGGATCTGATTAAAGATTTTCTTGCGAACGTCGAATTCTTCTTCGTGTTCTATCTGATCGGCTACAGCACCTTCCTGTTTATCTCCGTAGTCGTTGGCGCCAGCGTGCTTTACCGCAACCGCTATCTAGAAAAAATGAAAAACGAGCTGAAGCACGATTACTATGTGCCGGTATCCGTAATCGTTCCGGCGCACAACGAGGAAGTCACAGTCGTCGATACGGTGTGTTCCCTGCTGCAGCTGGATTATAAGTTATATGAAGTTTTAGTCGTTGACGACGGGTCGACCGACCAGACAAGCCAGCGGCTGATTGAAGCCTTTAATTTAATCGAAACCCAACGCCCAATCCGTCGTCAGGTGCCTTGCAAGAAACAGAAAGCAATCTACGAACGGGAAATCCACGGCATTCGCGTGACTCTGATCGTCAAGGAAAACGGCGGCAAGGCTGATGCGCTGAACATGGGCATCAACGCCTCCCGTTTCCCGTATTTTGTCTGTATGGACGCCGATTCGATGCTTCAGCGAGATTCCCTGGAATATGCGGTGCGGCCGTTGCTGGAAAGCGACGAGGCGATCGCCGTCGGCGGACTGGTGCGTATTTCCAACGGCGTAACGCTGGAAAATGGCAAGGTAAAACATTATCACCTGCCGTCCAATCCGCTGATATGCATGCAAATTCTGGAGTATGACCGGTCATTTCTGGCTTCCCGGATCCTGATGGATCAATACAACGGAAATTTGATCATCTCCGGTGCGTTTGGTTTATTTAAGAAAGATCTGGTCATCACGGTCGGCGGCTATGACCGGAATACGATGGGGGAGGATATGGAATTGGTGACCAAGCTGCATGTGTTCTGCCGGGCACATGATATTCCCTACGCAATTCGCTATGCGCCGGATGCGATCTGCTGGAGCCAGGCGCCTTCGACCCTGCTCGATCTGACGAAGCAGCGCCGCCGCTGGCATATTGGTTTGTTCCAGAGCCTGACAAAATATCGCCGGCTGTTCCTGAATGTCAAATATGGTTTTGTCAGCTTGATTTCCTATTTCTACTATCTGCTTTACGAATTGTTTTCACCTTATATCGAGCTGTTCGGTTTGTTGACGATCGCTTTGGCATGGGTCACCAATCTGATCAATTATCCCTTTGTCGTTTATTTTTATCTCGTCTACGCCTGCTTCAGCGGCGTCTTGACGCTGGTGGCATTTTTCAGTCGGATTCATACGCAAAATTTAACAATTTCGCTTTTGGACGTGATCAAAGCGATCGGCTTATGCTTGTTTGAAATCATTTTCTTACGCCTGTATTTGTCAACTGTGCGGATGCTGGCCTTATTCAGCTACCGCAAGCGAAAGAATCATTGGGAAGCAATTACCCGGACTGCGAATAATCCGGCCGTCACCGTCAAGGAAGGCAGCGAAAAATAATGAAACGGAAAACAGGAATATTGTTAGTTGCAGGACTGGCGCTTACTCTGGCGGCCTTGGGACTGCAATCATCGCATACTCGCCCCAAGGCCGGCAGCTTATTCTCCTGGAACCGCACGGCTGTGAGTGCAGAAGGAATCGAGGCGGTGCTGACGGTTAACGAGCAGCTTCCGCTGACTCAGCTGTTTCAGGAATTTCCGTTGGAAATGCTGCGTGAGAAAACCGAAGTCCAGCGCTTTGTCAGCCAGCTGCACACCCAGGGGATCGACTGTTACGCATTGATGGGGGATGCCACATGGGCACTGCACGAACAGGCAGAGGAGGTGTTGTCACGGCTTACCTTAGTCGCTGATTACAATGAAACAAGTTCCGCATCTCAGCGGCTGCGCGGCGTGGTGCTGGATATTGAGCCCTATCTTCTGCCGCAATGGGACACGGAAGACCGGCTGACTTTATTGCAGGACTATGCCGATCAGATGGTGATTTATTACAAGCAGGCGAAGGCGCTGAATCTGGAGGTTGTGATCTGCCTGCCATACTGGTATGATCAAGACTATGCCGAACCGCTTGAACAGTTGATCAGCGAGGCCTGCGACCAGGCGGCAATCATGAATTACAACCGCCATGACGAAGCCGGCCAGCTGGTCAGGGAAGTGGAATATGCCCAACACAGCCACAAAACGTTGATTGCCATTTATGAATTTATCGCTCCGGGTAAGCATGGTCTGGAATCCAACAACACCTATCACGATGCGTCGCTGGATGAGCTTCGTCAAGCCTGGGCCGGACTGCAGGAACAATTTCCTCAGGGAAAGATTTATCCAGGCTATCATTACCTTGAAGAAGTTCAGGCTTTTTTACAACGTCAGTAATTCAATCACAATGCCCAGACGGCATTGTTTTTCTGTTTGCGCGCAAGTCTGGTTCTGTTATAATCAGAACAGAGACTTCAGATTTGCAGGAAAGCGAGGATTCGATAATGCAGATGAACCGATGCTTTGAAATTGTTTACCTGCTTTTAGAACGCAGGAAAATCACGGCTCAGGAACTGGCGGACCGTTTCGAGGTGTCCGTACGGACGATCTATCGGGATCTTGATTTTCTCTCCCGTGCGGGAATTCCGATTTATGCCCGCAGGGGAAAGGACGGCGGGATCGAACTGTGGGATACGTTTGTCTTGAATAAGACCGTTTTCTCAGAAGCGGAAAAGCAGGAGCTGACGGCGTTGCTGGAAGGTTTGCGTTCCACTGGCGTACAGGAAGAAACACAGGTCTTGCAAAAGGTATCTGCCTTGCTGGGACAACCGCGGCAGGCCTGGATCGAAGCGGATTTTTCACTGTGGTCCAAGACGGCTGAGCAGCCGGATTTATTCAGTCTTCTGCGCCATGCGATTTTAAACCGCAAACGTATCCAATTTGATTATTACGGACTGAACCGGGAGGCGACGCATCGTATCGTTGAACCGCTGCGGCTGGTGTTTAAAGCGCAGGCGTGGTATTGTTATGGCTGGTGCGCGCTGCGGGAAGAAGAACGCTTTTTTAAAATCGTGCGGATGCGCGAAGTGACGGAACTGGACGAGAGCTTTGAGCCGCGCCCGCTGCCGGAAAAGATCCTGATGCCGCTGCCGGTCAGCGAGAGATGCGTGACGATTACGATGAAGGTCCAGCCGCAGGGGATCGCACGGCTGATGGATGATTTTCAGCAGATAGAATTGAAGCAGACGCCGGAAATGACGACGGTCCAGTTTACCTGCCCCGATGGTGAATGGCTGCTGAGTTATCTGTTGTCGATGGCCGATTGCACTGAGGTGCTGGCGCCTGCCGACCTGCGGGAGAAAATGCGGCAGCGGATCAATGTTTTGGCTGAGCTATACAATAACAAAGAAACAAATACGCAGAACCTGACATCCTGTTGTCAGGTAATCCCTGGTAAAATAACAGCGGATCAATAAAAAATCCAAACCCGTCATTGTGGTAATTTGATGGATAAAGGATGGAGGCAAAAGGGTGGAAAAGCAAGATAAACAAGCAGAAAGCAGGGAGCAGTCGATGAGCATTGTACCTGAAATCAGCGCCAGGACGCTGTTAACCCCGATGAAAAACGCCCAATGGTGGTTTGGCGGAGATTACAATATGAATTTATATCGTGGCTGTTGCCATGGCTGCATTTACTGTGATTCGCGCAGCGAATGCTATGGCAATGACCAGTTTGACACGGTGATGGTGAAAAAAGACGTGCTGACGCTGCTGGAAAAAGAATTAAAAAGCAAACGGCGCACCGGCGTCGTCATGAACGGCGCGATGACCGATCCGTACAATCCTTTTGAAAAACAGCTGGAAGTGACGCGTGGATCGTTAGCCTTACTGGATCGGTATGGCTTCGGCGTCGGGTTTGCGACCAAGGGAATTCTGGCGGTAAGAGATATCGACCTGTTATGCCGGATTCATCAGCATTCGCCAGTGTTGTGCAAGTTTACGATCACGGCGGCGGACGATGCGCTGGCAAGAAAAATTGAACCTTATGCTCCGTCGAGTACCCGGCGATTTGAAGCGATGGCAAAGCTGTCGAAGGCGGGGTTGTTTACCGGTGTTCTGTTAATGCCGGTTTTGCCGGGAATCACGGACGATCGGGAAAACATCCGTCAGATTTTGATCCGCGCGAAGGAAGCTGGGGCACAGTTTGTTTACTGCAGCTATGGCATGACGATGCGGGACCGCCAGCGGGAGTATTACTATCAATGCCTGGACGAACAGTTTCCGGGATTAAAAGAAAAGTATATTCGCCGTTACGGCAACCGGTACAGCTGTGCCTGCCGCAAACCGGTTGAGCTGAAGGCGATGATCGAAACGGAATGCCGGCAGCTGGGACTTTTAACCCAGATGAAAGCGATCATTGAGGCTTATCGCTTCAGCCGTGGGCCGCAGCAGATTTCATTATTCTGACGATCCTCATCTCTTACAAATTCATGACATTCTTGACGCGGTGTTGGTTTTTCAGCCCCGCTTCTTTTATAATAGAAATAAGCATAGCGCTGGGGCTTTTCTGGCAGCGCAGGGGAAATAATTAAAAAAGGGGATGAAACGATGAAACGCGGATTTGCAGTACTGATCATTCTGGGCGTGCTGCTGACATGCAGCGTAAGTCAAAGCCGTACAAAAGGAGAAACAGTTTCAGTTAATCCGATGAATTTGACGGAAGAACAAAATCAGTATGTTAAAGAACACCAGCTCCACTATCTGACCAGCGGTTCAGATCGCACAAAAGATCATTTCGCGATTGCCCGGCTGTTTAAAAATCCGCAGGGGAAACTGACGCTTTTCGTTAACTATGTTCAGCAGGATGCGGTAGCTGCTGTCAGCCGGAGGTTGTATCTGTTTGATGAGGACAGCGCAAAAAAGAAGCCTTCTCCAACTTACGCGATGCAGCTGGTGGAACAGAAGCATTTTTATCAGACTAAAAACGCCTCAGCCTATTCACTGGATCCTCTGAATACCACTTATCCAGGCAATTCTCAGCTGGATACGACGAGTATGTGGAGCAACTGCCAGCGCGTGCAGCTGCCTTTGGCGCAATATTGGAGCCGGAAGACCCTATTTGGTTATTACATTGTGGAAATGGAGGCTCCGGCGGATGATGCGTATCATTTCCTGATCCGGATGATTCTGGAAAAACCTGCGGTCCAGCTGAAGCTGGGGTTTGCAGAGCTGACGCCGCGGTCATTTGAAAATTATGCTTATCTGCTGCGGCTGGATTTGTGGGATGAATAAAGGAGGAAATCAAGGATGCAAGAGGCTATGGTCTGGTTTCGGGCTGGTTTGGGGATGCAGGTTTTATTGGCAGGCCTGGTGATTGTGCTGGCTGTGATTTATTATCGTAAAGATAGCCGCGGACGAATGCTGCTCTTGGCACGGTTATTGAGCTGGGGAATGGCTGCGGTGATCGCCGTTAACGTCGTTATGATCGCCGGCCTGTTGTTTACGATGCAGCAGTTTGGGTTAAGCCATTCCCGGCTGTTCGTGGTAAATTTGGTTGTTATCGGCCTAATGAGCGTCTTGGAAATGGCTTTGTTATTGGGTTTCGGTTTTTGTTACCGACAACTGCTGGGGTTGGCAGTCCGCGGAGATCGATCGCTGATCCTCGTTAAACAATGCTGTCGGGGGAATCGGATGTTGGCCGGTTTCTGCGCTGTGCGGCTGATCGAACCGTTGATTCAGGCGGCGGCGATCCAGTTCTTTCCAATTACGGAAATTGACGCGCTGGCCTTCTCGTCAATCAATCTGAAGTTTGAATTTCCTTCGCTGCCGCTGCTCGACTGGGGTCTGCTGCTGATCGTGGCGCTGATTCTGGAAGCTTTCCTCAAGCGTTATATTCCGATGCCTTCCGAACGCTTAAACCGTGAAGAGGAGGGAGAAGAAAGCCAGGGGGATAAAACACAGAGCTTCGAGGGAGAGTCAGGAAAATCGTGACAATTTCCCAATGCCGCAAGAATGGTGATAAAACTGAAATCAGATTCGGGTATGCTTGAACCAGGAGGCGAAAGCATGAATGACAATCGAGAACAAATTAGCCGTGCTGTCGATTACATTGAGGCGCATCTGCAGGATGAAACCCTGGATCTCAACGCGGTGACCGCTGCCGTCGGCTATTCCAAATATCACTGGCACCGGTTGTTTACCGCATTGACCGGCGTGCCGGTGCATCGTTATATTCAGCGCCGGCGGATGAGTGAAGCGGCGCGGCGGCTTGTGTTTACTGCTGATCCGATCCTGAGGATCGCATTGGATTCGGGTTATCAGACGCAGCGTTCATTTTCCCGCCAGTTTCAGGCGGTTTATCACTGCAGCCCAAAAACGTATCGGCGCAGAAAGCTGTACCTGCCGCTGCAGCCCCGATTGGAATTGCAGAATAGTCAACCGGATGCGCTGCGCAATTTCAAAATTCAAATTCGGGATGAAGGCGCGATAGCGCTTGTCGGTTACTGTGCCGAACTCCGGCATGGATTTGGGGTGATCGGTCGGACCTGGCGGAAACTGCATCAAAATAAATCTTCAATCCCCGGACGCTGCGATCCGGATTTCCTGATCGGCGTTCATGATTATACGGAGTTCTCAAATTCCCAAAAGGGGCCGATGTTTACCTATTGGGCTGGGGCTCAGGTGGAACTTCTGGCTGATCAAGCTCAGTCTGTCCCCAAGGGCATGCGCCGGCTAACGCTGCCGGCCAGCCGCTACGTGGTATTTGAATATCAAGGCCGATGCCAGGATTCTCTGGAGCCGGTAATCGAGTTGATCTATAATCAATGGTTTCCCTCAGCTTCGTGTCAGCTGAATGAAAATGCGCGGTATGATCTTGTCCGATATGGCGAATCTACCAACGATCAAGGACTAAGCGATATCCAGATAGGAATTCCAATTCTTTAACCGCCAATAGTTTCTCAACAGGAGTAAGGAAAGGACGGTCAACAAAAACAAACGGCATCGGGAATAAGCGAAGGTCGGAAACAGAATAAAAAAGGCTCAGCCTGCTTGATGCGGACTGAGCTTATTTGTTGTATCGAATTTTGTTATTTTGTCAGATCGTGGATAATGATGTTATTTTCACGATCCGGTCCGACGGAAACCAGCGAGATCCGGGTACCGGTGATTTCTTCGATCAGGGCGAGATACTTGCGGCAGTTCTCCGGCAGTTCTTCAAACTGGCGGATGCCGGTGATATCTTCTTCCCAGCCATCCATCATGCGGTAGACCGGTTTGGCTTTTGCGTATTCTTCCAGCGATGCCGGAATGGAAGTGGTAACCTTGCCATCCAGCTCATAGCCGACACAGACTGGCAGCGTTTTAAATTGGGACAGCACGTCAATTTTTGTGATAACGAGATCCGTTAATCCATTGATCCGGGCCGCCTGTTTGACGACGCACAGATCGAGCCAGCCGCAGCGGCGCGGACGCCCCGTTGTCGCGCCGTATTCGTTGCCGGCCTGACGCAGTTCTTCGCCGACTTCATCGAGCAGCTCGGTGACAAACGGGCCTTCGCCTACGCGGGTCGAGTACGCTTTGACAACACCGATGACATGATCCAGCTTGAACGGGCTGACGCCGGCGCCTTCACAAACACCCGCGGCTGTCGGGCTGGAGGAAGTGACATACGGGTAGGTACCGTAGTTGATATCGAGCATGTTCGCCTGAGCGCCTTCAAACAGAACATTCTGGTTCTGATCCAAAGCGTCGTTGACCGTGGTGACCGCGTCGATGATCCGCGGAAGCAGGCGTTCCCGAACTTCCCGGAACTGTTCAACCAGCGCGTCGTAATCAAACGGTTCTTCCTCGTACAGCTTGACGATCTGTTCGTTTTTGATCGAAAGGGTCGTAGCCAGCTTGGATTTGAAGTTATCGAAATCAACGAGATCGCAGGCACGTAAGCCGATGCGGGTGTATTTGTCCGCGTAGCAAGGACCGATGCCGCGCTTGGTCGTGCCGATTTTGTTGCCGGCCAGCCGCGTTTCCTGCAGCTCGTCCAGCTTGACGTGATACGGCATGATCAGATGCGCGCGGCCGCTGATCTTCACGTGCTCCGTGTTTACGCCGCGGGACTCCAGTTCGTCGATCTCTTTCAGCAGTACAAAC
>NZ_CFQZWI010000111.1:0-8352 GCF_986127675.1 Holdemania sp.
ACGACGCTCATCCGATCTTGAAAACCTGGCCGGGGTGCTGCGGGGCAAGGTGACGGTGCTGACCGGTCAGAGCGGCGTCGGCAAGTCTTCCTTATTGAATAAGCTGAACCCTGAGTTTCAGCTGCAGACTCAGGAGATTTCCAAAGCGCTGGGCCGCGGCAAGCATACGACCCGGCATGTCGAGCTGCACGAGGTGGCCGGCGGCTGGGTGGCCGATACGCCGGGCTTTTCCTCGCTGGATTTCAGCCGCATGACGCCGACCGAGCTGGCGCAGAGCGTCCCGGACTTCGCGCCGTATTTAGGCCGGTGCCGGTTTCGCGACTGCATTCATCAAAACGAACCGGGCTGCGCGATCAAGCAGGCCGTAGAAGACCGGCAGGTCTCCCGGATCCGCTATGCGGACTATTTGGATTGTCTGACCCTGGTGCAGGGCCGAAAGGAGAAATATTGATGACGATCATATCCCCCTCGATTTTATCGCTGGAT
This sequence comes from Holdemania sp., assembly GCF_986127675.1. Lineage (NCBI taxonomy): Bacteria > Bacillati > Bacillota > Erysipelotrichia > Erysipelotrichales > Erysipelotrichaceae > Holdemania > Holdemania sp. The sequence goes on from NZ_CFQZWI010000111.1 coordinate 487, forward strand.
TTTTCCCAGCTGAATTCCCAGATGGACGCGGTCAACGCTTCCCGCGCCCAGTGGCTGCATTATGATGTGATGGACGGCCATTTTGTGCCGAACCTGACGTTCGGCCCGGACATTCTCAAGGCGTTCCGCAAGCTGACCGACCGCCAGCTGGACGTGCATCTGATGATCAGCGATCCGCGGAAGTACGCGCCGGTCTTTGCCCAGGCGGGAGCGCAGTGGATCACGTTTCACTACGAAGCGATGAACGATGCCCAGGACTGCCGCGCGCTGGCCAAAGAGCTGCGTGCGCTAGGCGTGAAGCCGGGCATTTCGATCAAGCCGCAAACGCCGGTGTCCGTGCTGGAAGCGTTGTGGCAGGATTTCGATCTGGTGTTGGTGATGTCGGTGGAACCGGGCTTCGGCGGGCAGCAGTTTGATCCGTCGGCATTGGATAAAATTACCGTGCTGCGCCAGTGGGCGCAGGCGGCCGGCGCTGATCTGCGGATCGAGGTCGACGGCGGGATCAACGCCGAAACCGGGAAGCTGTGCCGTGAGGCCGGCGCGGATGTGCTGGTCGCCGGCAGCTATATCTTTAAAAACAACATTGTGGAAGCCGTTGATTCGTTATGTTAAAGCCGTGCACGATCGTGCTGGGGCTGGCGCAGGACTGTACGCTGGCTGAAGGGGATCTGATCGGCGCGGACCGCGGGGCGCTGATCTGCGCTCAAGCACACCGGCGAATGGTAATGGCGATCGGCGATTTTGACTCGGTCACTCCGCCGCAAAAGGAACTGATCCGGCAATATGCCGATCAGATGCAGGTGCTGCCGGCGATGAAGGATGAAACCGACGCGCTGTCGGCGCTGCGCTGGGCTGCCGGGCAAGGCTATAATCCGATGGTTCTGATCGGCGGGGTCGGCGGAAGACAGGATCATCAGCTGGCCAATCTGCTTCTGGTCATGCATCAGAAGCTGCCGGTCATTCTGCGAGAGAAAAACAATGAATTGTTCTGTCTGGATTCGGGACGGCATGTGTTTCATCCCGATGCCCGCCGCTTCATTTCCTTTTTCGCGGTGGAGCCGGCGGTGCTGACGTTGGAAGGGTTTCTATATCCGCTCGATCATTATGTGATGGAGCGCGGCGACACGATCGGCATCTCGAATGAAATCGCGGCGGACGAAGCGGTACTGACGCTGGATCAGGGCCGGCTGCTTGTCGTCCGCAGCCGCGACGAAGGCGAATAATCCAATTCTCAGCGAAGGAAAGCCGCACAAACGCATGTTTGAAATAAAATTATCTGAACAGCCTTATTTCCTCAACGGGGAGTAAGGCTTTGTCTTTAAAAGGAGAGATCAGCGTGGATTCTTTAACGATGCAGAATTTAAGCCGGGCGACGATGGAATACCTGATGCAGAATTTATCGGCGGGGATGTCGTTAGTGGAAGTAAGAAGCTTATGCGAGCGGTTTATGCTGGAAAACGGGGCCGATTCATTTTGGTACTATGATGTCGGGGCGTTTGTTTTTTCCGGGGAGGAAACGACAATTTCAATTTCCGGGAAAGACTATACAACCGCGGACCGGCGGATTCATGAAAATGATCTTCTGACCGTAGATCTGAGCCCGCAGTGTCAGCGGATCTGGGGCGATTACGCAAGAACGATTGTGATCGAAGCCGGGAAAGTGGTTGTTCATCCGGCGGATATCCGCCATCCGGAATGGAAGCGGGGACTGCGCATGGAAGATCATTTGCATCACGTTTTGACGGAGGCGGCAACGGAAGCCATGACGTTTGAGGAGTTATATTATGTCATGAATGAAGAAATCACAAAGTAAGGCTTTGTGAACCTGGATTATCTGGGAAATCTGGGCCATTCGATCGTTCAGGATAAACAAGATCGGATCTACATTGAAAAAGGGAATGGTACGAAATTGTCGGACGTTAAAATGTTTACCTTTGAACCCCATATTTGTCTGCCGGGTTCGCTTTATGGCTTTAAGCAGGAAGACATCTATTATTTTGAAAAGGGTAAGCTGAAGCGATTGTAAGGATAGTCGGATTGAGGATGCGGCATCGTTTTCCTGCCTGATGAAGATGATCCGACTTAACCGCAGGAATCAAGACCGTGAGTCCGTTGGCGGAATGCCGCCGGTGCGGTATAATGAAAAAAAGGAGTAAATAATCAAGCCTTCCTGATTGAGAGTCTTGATTTTGAACATGACGATGAAAACTTGTATTTGTATTGCCGGGATGCCGGCCAGCGGAAAAACCACGGCGGCGCTCCGGCTCAGCGAAAAGCTGGGGATCGCGATGTTGTCCAAGGATGAGATCAAAGAGAAGCTGTTCGACCGGATTGGTTTTCAAAGCCGGCAGGAAAAGGTTCAGCTCGGTCTGGCGGCGATGGAAATTCTTTATTATGCGGCAGAGCGTTGTTTAGCGGCCGGTCAGTCGGTGATTCTGGAGAATAATTTTGAGGATCTTTCCCAGCCGGGCTTGCAGGCGCTGCAGGAGCGAACCGGCTGCCGGATGATCACAATTCTGTTCGATGGGGAAACCCGGGCGGTTTATGAGCGGTTTGTCAAGCGTGATCAATCGCCGACCCGGCACCGCGGCCATGTCGTGAACGACCGGTATCCGGAAGTCGGAGCACCGACAGAAGTGAAGACGCTGAGCTTTGATGTTTTTGAACAAAGTATTGCGCAGCGCGGATACCGGCGCTTTGCGATCGGTACGCTGATCCCGGTTGACTGCACGGATCCGGCGCGCATCAACGTGGAAAGGCTGGCGGAACAAATCCGGGAGCAGATGGACGCATGATCATGATCGAAGCTAACGCCGGGTTGGCGGACCGGCTGGCAAAGCTGAAACGCCGGGTGTGGCAGGAAACCTATACGGGAATTTATCCAGCGCAAAAACTCCTGAAGTTTGACGAAGCCCGGCACGCGGAAAAATTCCGGCGGTTGATCGCGGATCCGGCAAATCAGGTCGTGCTGCTTTGCGAGGAAGGGGAGGACGCTGGTTATTTTGTGCTGGGAAAACCCCGTCCGGGATGGACCGGGCCGCCGATCAGCGTCAACGCCCTCTATTTGATATCCGATTTTCAACATCGTGGGCTGGGACGGCAGGTCTGGCAGGAAATTGAACGCCGGGTGAAGCAGGCGGGATTCACGGTCTTTGGCTGCCGCTGCAATGAGCACAACGAACGCGCGCTGGCGTTTTACTTCCGGCAGGGTGGCGTGGAAATCGCTCGGGAAAGCGGGCATGCGGATTGTTCGGAAGATCAGATCTCCCTGCTTTTTCATGTTGAATAAATCTGAAGGATGAAGGATCCTGGCAACCGTCGGTTGCCTTTTTGTTTTGTCGGTTTCTGGGCTGGAAATGCCGTTTTGATCGTGCTACACTGATTTCTGTCGGAAGGAGTGGACGATGGTGAAATTAGCGGAAAATATTCAGCGGAGGCGCAAAGCGGCCGGCTGGACACAGGAACAGCTGGCTCAAAAATGCGCGGTTTCCCGGCAGGCGGTGTCAAAGTGGGAGGCCGGACAATCAGTTCCCAGTCTGGACAAGCTGCGTCAGTTAGCGAATTGCTTTGGAATTTCAGTCGACGAGCTCGTTCAGGATGACCCTGCCGCTGCGCAGACGGAGACGCCTCAAACCGAATCGCCTTCACTGGTCGAGCTGGATCAGGCGCGGCAAACCCGGCAGCGACGCCACGGCTGGACTGCGGCGGCCATCGTATGCCTGATCGTGGCGGTCGGAATTCTTGCGCTTCAAATTGTGACGTACACGATCGTCCGTGCCCGAGGCTGGGAATACATTGCGGACTGGATTTCACCGCTGTTAAATTTAATGTTGGTTCTGGCATTGACTTTATCCGGCAGCGTTGTGATCCGCACGCCCAGCTGGCGAAAAAGCGGCTTGGGCATCGCGCTGGTGCTGATGGCGGGGTTTGGCTGGCAGCTGCAGCAGGCGATCCAGCAGCGGCCGACAACGATCAGCTTTTCCGCTGACGGCCGTCATCAGGTCGTGATCAAGCAGGATAAAACAACCGGGAAGACTGTGCTCTGCCGCAGCCGCTATGGTCTTTACCGGCGTGAAAAAGACACGTTTCCCTATACGGTGGAAGGGCCGGTGAAGCTGCAGTGGCTGGCCGAGGATGTCTGTGCAATCACCTATCAAACGCTGGACCGGAGCGTTCATCAGATGATCGCGACGTTTGGCGACCGCGGCGATCCGATCAGCTATCATAACATGGCTTCGGCGATCCAGGGCGAATGGTCGTTGATGGAAACCAACGCGGCCGGCTGGAAAATCGTAGTCGACCGCACGGGAATTCATCTGGAAAATGGAACGCTTCAGGAAGATTATGCTTATGACGACGCGGTGCCGTTCGGGACGCTGGCGCTGGCGTTGTGCCGGGACGGACTGCCGCAGTGGACGCTGGTGTTAAGCGAGGAGGGAACGTTGAACGAACAGGATCTGTTCATCGACGGTTCGCTGATTCTCTGTCCGGTCGCAATGAACCCGACCGCGCCGCTGAACTTTGTCCGCACCTCGCCCCTGCCTGATGTCGGTTTATTTCAGACCCCGGACCTTCCGGAGGAAGACGAAACGCCGTTGGTTGAAGTGATGCGTCAGACGATCCTTGCGGATCCGACGTTATCGCAGCCATTACCCAACGGCGCAATGAAGCTGGACACCGCCAGCACCGATCCGCTCTGGCTGAGTTTGTTGACCCTGCGTCAGCGGGATGAAGGCTATCGGGTTAACGGCGTCGATATCCGCGTGGAACTGGCTTCTGTACAAGTGCTGGCGGGGACCGATGCCGATCAGCTCGTGGAGGTCAAAACGAACGAATGGGCGGTTTCCCCAGGCAACCAGGGCGCCGGACCCAGCGGCGAAGCGTTTACGATGACCTATAAGCTCCGTTTGATGCGGGCGGAGAACGCCGTGTTGGCAGCGCTGATGCCTTCCCTGGAGGAAGGAATGAGCGGACTGGAGCCCGTGGAGCTGGAACCTGAGTTTCCAGCGGTGCCGGAATTGGTGCATTATTTTGTCAGCGGTCTTTATGATACAACCTATATGTATATTAACCGCCGTTCCCCCGCACAGGCGATGCAGATCCTGCTGGATGAAGCCTTTGCGCAAAAGGAAGCTTCGCTCAGCACCGATGGGCAGCAGGCGCTGCTGGAAAGCGACGGCGGTCAGACGCTGTGGCTGCTTTACGATGGGATCGCGGAAGACCGGCTTCACTATCGTTTCTGGCTTGTCCGCTGCGAAGGACCGGACTGGCTGCATTGCGACGGCCTATGGCAAAGCGAAGGGGAGTACACGATCCCGATCCGGGAAGCGGAAAACAATGCCCAGCCGGAGTAATCGTTCGATCCTGAAATAAAGCAAAAGTTGAGTGAAAAACGCCTGGAAGTATCTGGAAAAAAAAGACCGCAGACGATCGGAAAAAGAACAATTTTCCTGGGCTGCGGTCCTGTTAAATAATTTTTTTTCTAAATACCGAGATTAAAATAATTAGCCTGCTTGCAGCAGCGTCTTCCGGCTTTAACCTGACAGAGACCAGCCAGAGAGAAACTTGAGCCAAGAAAAAAAGGAGCGTGAACTCCTTTTTAATTAACCGTTTTTCTGCTGAGCCTTCAGTGTTTTTAAAGCACGGGCGGAAATACGGATTCGCTGTGGCTTACCATCAACCATCACTTTAACTTTTTGTAAATTAACGTTCCACTTGCGGCGGGATGCGTGCAGGGAATGAGAACGCTTATTTCCTGATAAGGCTTTTTTACCGGATACGGCACATACTCTAGACATTAACCGTAACCCCCCTTTCTGTCTTAATTTCGCTTGTAAACTATAACATGATCATCCAAAAAATGCAAGGCGTTATCCGAAAAAGGTGATAAAGAAAAAGGATTTTTTTACAACGGCGGCTTGGAAATACGAAAAACCGCCGGATTTCTGCCAAAATCGCCAGCGTTCGCAGGAAGCTGACATCATTTTTATCCGGCGTGGAAGGCAAAGCGAATTGTTGGAAAAATTCTTTTGTTGAATAGTGTTTTATGATATAGTATATATGTGTAGCTCAGGGGGTCGAAAAAGGCATGGACAAGCAGATTTTCGCGGCGCTGGAGATAGCGGATCACGAAGTTAGATTGCTGGTAGGCGAGTTCTTCAATACTCGCTTTAATATAATCAAAGTCGAACGGGTTCCTGTGGCGGGCGTTCAGTTTCATCAGCTGACGGAACCCAATGAAATTGTCAAAGCGATCCGGAGGGCGGCGGAAAACGCTTCCCGCATGATCGGTGCACGGATTGAACGGGTTTTGTTATCCATTCCCTCGCGGGATATGATGCGCAAATCGCTGAAGATTACGGTGCCGGTTTCTTCTTTTGACCGCCGGGTAACCGTTCTTGATGTTCGGGAAGCGGTTAAAAACGCCATGAAAACGAAAATTGAGAACGGACTGGCGCTGATCAGCGCAGTGTGCGTGCGGTATACGTGCAATGGGATCTCGACGCGGCGGATGCCGATCGGCGAGCTGTGCGACGAGCTGACGGTGGACGTCGATTTGTTATGCGCGAACCGTAAGATCGCGTTTGAATATGTCAGCTGTGTCGAACAGGCGGGGCTGGAAGTGCTGGATATCAGTCTGGACAGCTTTGCGATCGCGAAGGAAGCGGCGTTGTTCGAGCAGACGATGGATCAGAATTTAATTTTAATCCGGCTGGAAGAACAGACGACGACTCTGTCGCTGTTGTCCAAGGGCAAGCTGGCGAGCTGTGAGATTATCGAACAGGGAATCGATCAGTGGAGCCAGGCGCTGGTGGAACGGTACGAACTGCCGCTGGCGGAAGCCGTCCGCTTAGTCAAATACAACACGCGATTGAATCAGCGTCGTCCGGTGCAGACGCCGATCTATATCTGGTCAAAAAATACAAAAACGTACACGCTTTCCGAAAAGGAACTGTGCGAAGCGATTCGGGAACCACTGGAATCCTGGATGGAACAGATTGAACAAATGTGCCGACCGATCCTCAAAGCGGGCAAGACGCAGATTGTGATCGTCGGCGAAGGCGGCGAGCTGCAGGAAATCGCGGAATATGTCCAGGATCATCTGGGAGCGCCGGCGAAGGTGTATTATCCGGAAACCCTGGGTGTGCGCGACAGTGCGTTAACCGGGTGTCTGGGATTGTTCTATGCTTACAAGGATCAGCAGCCGCTGTTAAATACCGATCAGGTCGGCGTGAACGCCGCACAGTTTGAAAAAGCGGTGACGATCGGCGGGTTGAAGAAAGAAAAAACCAGCGTTGACGATTCGATTACAAAACGATTAAAAGACATGCTTTTTGAAGCCAAACAGAAATAGGAAACGAGAGGATGAATGAAGATGGATTTAGAATACAATCAGGTTGCGAAAATTAAAGTCTTCGGCATCGGCGGCGCCGGCTGCAACGCCGTGAACCGCATGGTCGAGGAAGGCGTTCAGGGCGTTGAATTCTATGTCGCCAATACCGACATGCAGGATCTCAACAAGTCTCCGGTAGAAAACAAAATTATACTGGGCCGGGAAACAACCCGCGGCTTAGGCGCTGGTGCGAACCCGGAAATGGGACGCAAGGCGGCCTTGGAAAATGAAGAAGAAATCCGCGAAGCGATGCAGGGTTCCGATATGGTCTTTATCACCGCCGGCATGGGCGGCGGCACCGGCACCGGCGCTTCTCCGCTGTTTGCGAAGATCGCCAAGGAAATGGGCGCGCTGACCGTCGGCATCGTCACCAAGCCGTTCTCCTTTGAAGGACCGCGGCGGATGGCGCAGGCCGAAGCCGGTTTAAGTCAGTTGAGCGAATTCATTGATTCTCTGATCATCGTTTCCAACAA
>NZ_CFQZWI010000112.1:0-8242 GCF_986127675.1 Holdemania sp.
GACGCTCTTCCGATCTCTGATTTTCATTATAGAAAAAAACGCAGGTCTTTTAAAGTCTTTTCCCCGGATTCCTGAACTTCTTGATGATCTTTTTTCAATTTCTTCCTGAAACAATTTTCATTGAACTGATTCTTCCAGGTTAGTCCTGGTCTTCTTTGAAGCCGGTTTTCAAAATTCTTTATTTTTTCTGACGCTGATTTTTCGTTTTCTCTGGTATCCTAATGAATAGGAAGTGAGACTATGGTGCTTAAATTGATATTAATTCTGGTCTTGGCCGGAATTCTGGCGGGTCTGGCCGCCCAGCAGCGCCTGCTTGAGCGCAGTCATGTTTCGTTCAGCATTCGCAAAAAAATCCAGATTTTTGACGGAGTCGCGGTACTGATATTCATCGTCCGGTTCATGCCCTTACCGCTGGGCTCTACGCAATTCGTTCAGGCTCTGGCCTTGGGCGCGTTGGTTTTCCTGGCGATTTCCACACTGCTTCTGCTGCTTTTTCAGCTGCGGCACACCGGTACGCGGACCTGGCTGCTCAGCTGGCTGAGTCTCAGCGTCCTGCTGAGCGGCGGAATCAGCGTCACAGGATGGCGGCAGGCGCATACGCTTGCCGTTCACGATACCCAGCTCACGCTGAGCTCCCGGTTTCCACATGACGAACTGCAGTTCACCGTGATCTCGGATTTGCATTTGGGAACCTCCGTCAACACGAAGGAAATCAACGCCTTAATCCGCATCCTGGAACAAACGCCGGAGCAGCCGGTGATCATCGCCGGCGATCTGTTCGACGAATACACGACGCCGCAACAGCTGCAGCAATTCCTCGATGCCGTCAATCATTCCCAACTGGAAACGGTCTATCTGGCGGCGGGCAATCATGAATACCACCAACGCCGCTATGAAGCGTATTTCCAACAAATCCAGGCCAGCCGGATCGTCCTGCTTCGCGATCAAACCATCGCGATTGACGAGCATCTTCAGCTGTTGTTCCGTCAGGACCGCTCGCAGCCGCGTCTGGCGTTAAACGATTTGATCGGCAATCTGAACGCCGACTGGATCGTCGTCGATCATCAGCCTAAACTGAAAGAGAAAAACCCGGCGGTGCTTTTACAGGTGTCCGGCCATACCCACGCGGGACAGGTTGCGCCGTTCTCCCTGATTGTTGGACTGGCTTATCCGTGCGTCGCCGGCCACTGCGATACCCAGCCGCAAGCGCTGGTCACCAGTGGAATGGGCGTCTGGGGATTACCGTTTCGTTTCGGCACTGTGAGTGAAATTCTGCGGGTCACGCTGCATTTTCAGGCACAGTCAGGAATTCCTGCCGATAATGCCTGAAGACCTGCATCCTATTTCTTAGTCAGATGTCCTTTTTCTTAGTCTAGATGTCCTTGAATTTAATCATTCCTGCTCAGATTCCTCGGGGCAGTTTTTTTATGTTTCGCAAGGTTACTTTCCCCTCATTCGCAGAAATCATCGTTAAAGCTATACTCAAAATCAAAAAGTACGTTCGACAGGAAAGCCTTGCATTTCCGCCTTGCTTGTTTTAAAAAATGAGAAAAGCTGCGCTTCTCTCAACCTGCGCAGCTCTTCAAGATTTTACAATTATGCTTTGTTCGGCGTCAACGCCTTGATAATCGAGGCGGCCGCTTTCTTCCCCGCGCCTAACGCCAGGATGACCGTCGCCGCGCCGCTGACTGCGTCGCCGCCGGCGTAGACGTTCTTCATCGTCGTTTCCTGTTCTTCGTTGACGACCAGACACCCGCGGGCATTGGTCTGTAAGCGAGGTTCACTGCGGACAAGCAGCGGATTGCTGGAAGTGCCTAAAGCCATGATCACGCAGTCGCAGACCAAATCGATCATTTCTCCAGTCGGCACCGGCGAACGCCGGCCGCGCTCATCCGGCTCGCCCAGCTCCATCTTCTCCAGCTTCACGCCTTTGACGAAGCCTTTCTCATCCTTGTAGATTTCAACCGGATTGTGCAGCGTCATAAACGTGATGTCCTCGTCCATCGCATGTTCGACTTCTTCCTTGCGCGCCGGCATTTCCGCCAGCGACCGGCGGTAGACGATTGTAACTTTCTTCCCCAGCCGGCGGGCGCAGCGTGCGGCATCCATCGCGACGTTGCCGCCGCCCACGACGATCGTGTGATTGCTTTGATAATACGGCGTCAGATGATCCTCGCGATAGGCCTTCATCAGATTGACGCGGGTCAGCACTTCGTTAGCGCTGAAGACCCCGGCCGCAGTTTCTCCCGGAATGCCCATGAACTTCGGTAAACCGGCGCCGCTGCCGATAAAGACCGCCTGGAAGCCTTCGTCTTCCAACTCCTGCATCGTCAAGGTCTTGCCGATAATGACGTTGGTTTCAATCGCAACGCCCAGGTGTTTCAGTTGATCGAGCTGTTCGTCGACGATTCGCTTCGGCAGACGAAATTCCGGAATACCGTAGCGCAAGACGCCGCCCGCCTCATGCAAAGCTTCATAGATCGTCACCGCAAACCCTTCCTTCGCCAAATCCGCCGCACAGGCCAGCCCGGCCGGACCGGAGCCGACAATCGCAACCTTCATTCCGTTGGGCTGCGGCTTTTCCGGGTAAACTGGCGTGTGATGGTCGGCGACATAGCGTTCCAGCCGGCCGATCGCCACGGCTTCCCCGCGGATTCCGCGGACACAGTTCTTTTCACACTGGTTTTCCTGCGGACAGACGCGCCCGCAGATTGTCGGGAAACTGTTGGTCTTGGTAATGATGCCGTAAGCCTCGTCGATCTTGCCCTGCTTCAGCGCCTGGATAAAATCCGGAATCATGACGGAAACCGGGCAGCCCGCTGTGCATGGATGATTGACGCAGTGCAGACAACGATCTGCCTCGTTGATCATCTGTTCCTCAGTATAACCTAACGCAACTTCCTCAAAGTTTGTAATCCGCACCAGGCCCTCCTGCAAAGGCATCGGCGTTTTTTCATTCTGCATATTCGGCATGTTATTTCGCCTCCTCAAGATGACAGCGATGATCTTCCATATACGTGCGGTTACGCTGCATTAGCTCGTCGAAATCAACCTGATGGCCGTCGAAATCCGGGCCGTCGACACAGGCGAACTTCACCTTGCCGCCGACGGTGACGCGGCATCCGCCGCACATGCCGGTGCCGTCGATCATGATCGGATTCAAGCTGACCAGCGTCTTAATACCAGCCGCTTCCGTCACCTTGCAGACCATCTTCATCATGATGATCGGTCCGATGGCGATGACTAAATCATATTTCTTTCCCTGTTCCAGCTTTTCTTTCAGCGCATCGGTGACAAAACCCTGCTTTCCGGTGCTGCCATCGTCGCTGATCAGCGTAAACTCGTCCGCGATCGCTGCCATTTCCTCTTTCAAAATAACCAGCGATTCATTTTTAAAGCCGGCGATCAAATCGACATGCGCGCCCCGCTGGTGGCAGGCCTTCGCACTTGGATACGCGATCGCGCAGCCGACGCCGCCGCCGATCACGCAGATATTCTGTGCTTCGCCAAAATCAGTAGCCTGGCCTAATGGCCCGACGACATCGCGAATCGAATCACCGGTCTTTAAGGCACACAGCCGCTTCGTCGATTCACCCGCGGCTTGTACGATCACGGTGATCGTGCCCTCCTGCGGATCGGAATCCGCAATCGTTAACGGGATCCTTTCTGCTTTTTCATCTTGATGAAGAATCACAAACTGTCCTGGCTGAACCTTCTTCGCGATCCGCTCTGCTTTTAACTTCAGCAACGTGATCTGTGGGTTCAGGACACGAGCTTCTAAAATTTCAACCATGTTCTCTCATCCTTTCTGCAATCCCTTTCATAAATTAAGTATATAGCGAACACCTTGTGAATTCAACAAGTTAAATTAATTTCATTATTCACAATCTCCATTAACAGGAAAGTGTCTGAATTCTGATGCTTTCTGCTTGACAAAACAAAAAAAGAACCTTTACGGTTCTTTTAAATCAGCCGGACTCCGCCTTCCGGACGGATGGATAAAACATGACAGCTGCCTGAGCCGAAGCAGTCGTCCATGACCTTCTGATACGAGTCAAGCAACGCCAGCGGCACAAACGCCTGAATCGTTCCTGCCAGACCGCCGCCGTGGACGCGCCATGCGCCATGGCCCTTCAGCACGTTTTCCGACAAGGCCAGCGCCAGCGCCAGCGACTGATGCCGGATATCGCTCGGACTGGTTACGTTCTGTAAATACATGAAGCTGGAATGCCCCGATTCGATCACCAGTTCAAAGAAACGCTTCAGATCGTGATCCTTCAGCGCCTGCACCTGCAGCGGCACCCGCGCGTCTTCCTCAAAGAAATGAATCGCCCGCAGAATTGCGCGATCGTTCTGAACCTTCTCCCGCACCTCGCGCAGCCGGCGGTAGAATTCAGCCGGCTCTACCTGACGCAGCACCTCGGCGCCGAAATACGCGGCAACCTGGCGCATTTCTGAAGGCATCAGACCGTATTCATCCGACAGATCGGCGTGATCCTGGCGCGTATCGACCAGACACAACGCGATCTGACTGTGATTGAAATCAAAATCAACCTGTTCCACAAGCACATTCTGCGGATCCTTGAAATCAATCGTCACAAAATTGCCGACGGAACAAGCCATCTGGTCGAGCAGCCCGCTCGGCTTGCCAAAATACACGTTTTCTGCATACTGACCGATCTTGGCGATTTCCTGCGCGGAAACCTGTCCGTCATTATACAAATGCGATAAAATCGTGCCGACCAGCACTTCAAAAGCAGCGGAGGAAGAAATTCCCGAGCCTTTCAGCACCGTGCTGTTGGAAACGGCCTGAAATCCGCCGATCTTGTAGCCGCGCTGGACAAATCCGGCCAGCACGCCGCGGATCAGTGCTTCCGAGGTGTTTTTTTCTTCCGGATGGACAAACAGATCCGCTAACGACACTGGTTTGATCTCAAAGCCTTCCGAGTAAAAGACGACCTCGCCTTCCCGCCGCCCGGCCGCCGCTGCCGCATCCATATTGACGCTGGCTGCCAAAACGCGGCCATGTTGGTGGTCGGTATGGTTGCCGCCGACCTCGGTTCGTCCCGGAGCCGAAAACAAAGCGCAGTCCGTATTTCCAAACGCTCTTTCGTAATCGTCGATCAACTGGCCGTAGCGTGCGATCTGACGCTCCGCCTGTCCCTCTCCATACAGACTGGTGATCCGCGGCCGCTGTTCATTTAACGCCGCTTTAAGCTCTGTCTTGTTCATGCCTGATCCTCCTGATCAAATTCAAATGCCGTGCAATGCTCCATCGTTTCACCCGGGTTCAGAATGCAGGAAATCTTCGATGGATCATTGACGCTGTTGGGATAATACTGCGTTTCAAAACAAACTGCGCAATGCGGCGTATACCGCACCCCGCCGCGGCCAACCTCGCTGTTTAAGAAGTTGGCGGTGTAGACATGCATGTCCGGCATATCGCTCAGTACCCGCATCGTCAGTCCGCCTTTGATCAGGCTGGCGACCGGTCGGAAGCCAACGCCGTTGAGCACATAATTATGATCCAGGCCGCCGGCGATTTCCAGCTGGCTGTGATGTTGGTTTAAGACCTCGGTCAGTTTTTTCGGCTGGCGCAGATCGAAGGCCGTGCCTTCGACCTCCAGCGTTTCCGGACGCGTGCAGCCATTGGGATCAAGCAGGCCGATTTCATCGGCGTCCACCTGAATCCAATGTTCGTCTAACGACGGAATCTGTCCGTTCAGCGAGAAATACGCGTGATTGGTCAGCGATACCGGCGTCGCGGCGGTCGTGCGGGTGCGGGTCGTGATCGACAGCCGGTTGCCTGCCAGAGCATAGGTCACCGTGACCGTCAGCTCACCGGGAAAGCCTTCGTCGCCCGCCGGCGATACCAGCTCCAGCGTGACCGTCTGGGAAGTATGTTCCCGCACCGTCCACAGCTTCGCGTCAAACCCTTCCTGACCACCGTGCAGCGTATTGCCTTTATCGTTGCGGTAAAGCGTGTAAACCTGTCCATCGAGCATGAACTGCCCGTCTTTGATGCGGTTAGCGACGCGCCCGATCATCGCGCCCATGTATTTGACGGATTTTTGATAGCCGCCGACCTGATCGAAGCCCAGCACTGCGTCCAGCTGTGCGTCCTTGACCCACAGTGAAACCAGCGTGGCGCCGTAATCGCTGACGCGCACCCGCAGCTTATCGTTTTCAATTTCTAACCACTGCGCAGACCGGCCGTCCTGCAGCGTTCCGAAGTTTCCCTTGTTCATCTTCACAGCACCATCTTTTCAAACGCGTTCTGAGCGGCTTTTTGTTCCGCCTTTTTCTTGGAGTTGCCCTTGCCTGTGCCCAGAATAATCCCGTCCAGTTTAACCTGCACTTCAAACTCCGGTTTATTGGAAGGCCCCGTCGTATTGATGACTTCATAGGTCACGGTTTTGCGGGAATCCGATTGGACATATTCCTGCAGCTTCGTCTTATAATCGACGATGATCGGTTCCTCCGGATGGCTTAAATGCGGCACGATTACCTCGGTCAGGATATTGTCGATCGATCCCATCCCGCCATCCTCATACAGTGCGCCCAGCATTGCTTCAAACATATCGGCGATAATCGAATCGCGCTCGCGGCCGCCGGTTTTTTCCTCGCCCACGCCCAGCTTCAAGAAGGAATTCAGCTGCAGCTGCCGGGCATAGATCGCCAACGCCTCCTCGCACACCAGCTGCGCGCGGAAGGTCGTCATGTGCCCTTCATCCAGCGGCGGATCCAGGCGGAACAATTTATCCGAAACCCACAGCTGCAGCACCGCGTCGCCCATGAATTCCAGGCGCTCGTTATCATGTTTCAGCTGCTTATGTTCATTGACATACGAGGAATGCACAAAAGCCTGCTCGATCAACCGGCTGTCTTTGCAATGAATTCCTCGTGCTTCAAGCCATTCGCATATTTTCATTTTTTTCTTCCTTTCTGATTCTCTTATTTTATTATATCGTGATTAATCCATATAAGAAATAGCGGATTCATTTTCTTTCCGGATTTTAGTTAACAACGGCTGAAACTCCGCGTTGTCCGGATCGTTCAGGATCCGCGCCGCGTCCTGACGGGCAGTCTGGATGATTCTGGTATCGGCGATAAGATCGCCTAAAATCAATCCCGGCACCCCGCTTTGACGGGTACCCAGCAGCTCGCCTGGTCCGCGTTGTTCCAGATCCTTCATCGCGATCTCGAAACCGTCCGTCGTCTGTTCCATGATTTTCAAACGGGCCAGACTTTCCGGATCCTTGCTTGCGGTCAATAAAAAACAATAGCCCTGCCGGCGTCCGCGGCCAACCCGGCCGCGCAGCTGATGGAGCTGCGACAGACCGAAGCGGTGCGCGTCGTAAATCACCATGCAGCAGGCGTTAACGACGTTGACGCCGACCTCGATGACCGTCGTCGACACTAAGATCTGCGTCTTATTGGCCTCAAAATCATGCATTGCCTGTTCCTTTTCCTCGCTGCTCATGCGCCCATGCATCAGGCCCAGCTTGGCCTTGCCTGAAAAGGCTTCGCTTAAGCTATCAAAAATATCGAGCACGTTGCGGCCGTCGAAGTTTTCATTTTCCTCGATCGCGCTGCAGACGATGTAAATCTGACCGCCCTGCTCCAGCTGGTTCAACAGCTGCGGCATGATCGTGCGCAGGCTGTTTTCCTCCACTAACCGAGTCTGAATCGGTTTGCGGCCCGGCGGCATCGTCATGATCGTCGAGATATCCATGTCGCCGTAGAGCGTCGCGGCCAGCGTCCGCGGGATCGGCGTCGCGCTCATCAACAGAAAATCGACCTTCTCGCCCTTTTCCTTTAACGCGCGGCGTTGTTCTACGCCGAAGCGATGCTGTTCGTCGGCGACAACCAACCCCAGTTTGGCAAACTCCACTTCCTTTTGAAAGAGTGCGTGCGTGCCGGCGACCAGATTCAGCGTTCCGTCCTTCATCGACTGCAGCACTTCTTTTTTCTTTGCCGAAGGCAGCGACGAACAAAGTACATCGATCTTGATCGGCAGACCGGCGAAAAGTTTCTTTAAGGAAACGGCATGCTGACGGGCAAGGATTTCCGTTGGGGCCATGATCGCGCCCTGATGGCCGCTGAGCACGCAGGCATACAAAGCCAGCGAAGCGACCAGAGTTTTGCCGCAGCCGACGTCGCCCTGGATTAACCGATACATGATTTTATCGCTGCCCAGTCGATCATATCCCGCACCTTGACAAGGCAGCGGTCCAGCGCG
>NZ_CFQZWI010000113.1:0-7901 GCF_986127675.1 Holdemania sp.
GATC
Source organism: Holdemania sp. (assembly GCF_986127675.1). Classification (NCBI taxonomy): domain Bacteria; kingdom Bacillati; phylum Bacillota; class Erysipelotrichia; order Erysipelotrichales; family Erysipelotrichaceae; genus Holdemania; species Holdemania sp. The sequence goes on from NZ_CFQZWI010000113.1 coordinate 5, forward strand.
GAAAATCTGAAAGTGACGGTCGCGTATCTCAAACAGACGTCCTTCCCGTCAGGAATTGAACGCACATTCCAGTCGATTGACGGACTGACGCTCAACGGCGATGGGTATGTCGTTTCCCTGAGCTTTAACAAAAAGGGAAAAGAAACGGTATCGCTGCCGGTCTTCATCGTCCAGCAGTACAACAAGGACACCCTGAAACCGGAAAGCTATTTCAACCTTCAGGATCAGACCGTGCTGATCACCAAGCTGAGCAGTGACGCGATTCTCGAAGAAACACCGGAGCGGAAGGTGGTCGACGTTGCGGTTCCGTTCTATGAAGGTCAGGATCTGGCGGAACGCTTCGCAAACGCCGTCGGCAGTAAGGAAAAGAAAAAGGACTATGCCTGGGCGAAAGAGGTCGTAGCACAGATGCGGACACAGCTGGTCGATTTCTACGCGAACCAGATTGGAAAATAAACAGAAAAAGCAAGGATGGATTAAAATTCCGCCTTGCTTTTTTTGTTAAAACGAGTTAATCTGAGGTGCAGTGAAAAACATGATTTTAAAAAAAGCAGTGCAAGGAAAGATCTGAATTCTCACGCCCGCGTTGCACTGCTTTTCCACCCCCACTGACGGCGCAGCCTTTTTTGACACACAGGATAAACCGTTGATCAGGCATGAATCATCCTTCTAAAGAAAAGAGGGTTCATTCTTCACTCCCCCTCCCTGGATCCCGGGGTGGATGTTGTTCATTGATAGATCAGTGTTCCTGTCCTCATTATAAGGCGTAGGCCGGAAAAAGCAGAGACAGAGGGAAAAAGAAAAACCGGGCTTGTTTTAACCCGGTTGGCTGGCAGGAAAAGGAACTTGTGATGTCTGCGGTCAAATGTCGATGCCCAGCCAGGCTTTGATCGCCAGACCGACCAGAAAGGAAATCACGGCGACCGAGCCGGAAATCACAAACATCTCAAGAAACCGCTGCTTGAAATTGTAGTCCTTGGCGACGGAAATATAATAATTGAAAACCAGAATAATCAGCGTCACCGTGACTAACAGCGCGATCAGCGCCGGGATGTAGGCTTCCGCCGGAAGCAGTAAATACGGCAGGCTCATCAAAGCGACGGTGATCATATACATGACGCCGGTATACAGACACGATTTGACAGCCTGCGGGTCATTGTCACTCTTGGCGGAGAGATAGGCCGAAGCGGTCATCGAGAAGGTCGCGGAAACGCCGGTGATCAAGCCGGACAGAGCGACCAGCCGGTTGTTCTGCAGGGCGAAGGTCAGGCCGGCCAGCGTTCCGGTCAGCTCGACTAAGGCATCGTTCATGCCCAGCACCATCGAACCGACAAACTGCAGGCGTTCCTCATCAAGCATCGCCAGCAAGGCTTGTTCATGCCGCTCTTCATCCTCGGCGATTTTCTCGGCTTCCGGAATTTCCTGAATTAAGCTCGTATAGGCTTTATCCGCCTTGTCCTCGCCGTTTTCCATCAGTTTCAGAGCGAAGGTATAGCCGAAAATTTTAGAAAGCAGGCTGTACCAGAACACCTTGCCGGTGTTCGGCTTGGGCTGCAAGCCGGTATATTTTCCCCACAGCTTGCCATGCGAGGCTTCTTCCTGGGCAATTTGAATCAGGATCTTGCGGTCTTCCTCCGACTTGACCGTCGCTGCGATTTTTTGATAGATATGATATTCGTCAATTTCATTCTGCTGCATCCGAATCAGGGTTTTCAGGGCAGCTCCGGAACATTCATTCATGTGGTTTACCCCCTATTTCTGTACTTCATATTACACTATTTGACGGAAGAATTCAAAATGGAATGGAAAAGAAACGGGCGGACAGCCGGCAAACAAAAGCGAAAACACCGCGGAAGTTCTCCCAGCTTAAAATAAGCGGCTGCGGCAAGGACGGAAAACGAAAATCAGAGCGGCAGTCAGGGGAGAATCAATCAACCGGCGAGCAGTCGATAAAGTTCAGCGGCAGTCCTTCAAGCAGCTTTTCCGCCATCGCAACCCGGCTGAAATCCTGAAGTACCAGCGGTGCATGCGCATCCCATCCATAACATACCGGACACCGCATGGCGGCGGCGATCTCCCAGAACTTCCGGAACGGATAGGCGCAGGTCGTTTCCGTGGATGCTGGATCAGTCGTGCTGATCCGGTATTTATGCTGGCCGTAATGTACGCCGTTCAGGTTGATTTCCAACGGAATCCCCGTCCTTGCGCTGACCGTGCAGATCCGCTTGGCCGCTTCCGCGCAGGCGGGGGTGAAGGTGCGGCGGCCAAGCATGAAGTAATCCGGATGGGCAATCAGACTGAACCAGCCGATCGCTACGGCTTTTTCAATTTGATCGGCATAGAACAGCACGTCTTCATCATTATTATAGGCGTCGTAATCATAGACCAGCTCATAAGCTGGATTCGTTTCGATCGCTTTGAAATGTTGACCGAGAATCAGATAGTCCACTTCACCGTGGAGTTGTTTTAACAGTTTTTGATGATCCTCGAGATACTCCGCTTCATAACCAAACCGCAGCATGATCCGATCCTGATATTTGACTTTTAACTTGATCATGGAATCAACGTATTCCTGACGCTGGTCATAGGCCATGCGGCAGGTTGGCAGATGCAGCTCGGGATAGGGCATGTGATCGCTGAAACCGAGCTGCTCAAAACCAGCCTCGATCGCGCTGAGCACCATCTGATCATCAGTTCCGCTGGCATGACCGCAGCGGAAGGTGTGCGTGTGCAAATTGAATTTCTGCATGGTAAGTTCTCCTTTGACCGGCATCGTGCAGGTTAAGTTCAGTGTAACGGATGTCCGGCATCAAAGCAATCCTATTTCCTATTCCGCGGCAGCGGTTGATCCCGAACTTTGAAAAGCAGGCTGATTCAGCGGAGAATGCGATCAGAATCCGGGAGTTCCGGGTTATTTTGGCTAAAGACAGCGCCTGTATTCTATGATACAATAGCGGAGAAAAAGGGGATTTTATCAACCATGAAAGAAAGAGAAAAGTTATCTTCCCGGCTGGGATTTATTTTAATATCGGCTGGCTGCGCGGTCGGTCTGGGCAATGTCTGGCGGTTTCCGTTCATCACGGGCCAATATGGCGGCGGCGCGTTTGTCTTAATCTATTTGTTTTTCCTGATCCTGCTGGGGTTGCCGATTATGGTCATGGAATTTTCTGTCGGCCGGGCGTCTCGCAAATCAGTTTCGCATTCCTTCGACGTCCTGGAACCCAAAGGGACGCGCTGGCATGGGTTTAAAGCGATGGCGGTCAGCGGCAACTACATTCTGATGATGTTCTATACGGTGGTCGGCGGCTGGATGATGAACTATGTGGTTAAAATGAGTTCCGGCAGTCTGAACGGTTTGGAAGCGGCGGACGTGTCCGGGGTGTTTGACGCCATGTTGAAATCCCCGGCGCAGCAGATCGGTTTTATGGTGCTGGCGGTCCTGCTGGGATTTCTGGTCTGCCGGTTAGGCTTGAAGAACGGTGTAGAACGGGTATCCAAGGTCATGATGTCCTGCCTGTTTCTGATCATGATCGTGCTGTGCGTTCGTTCGCTGACCTTGCCGAATGCGATCGAAGGATTAAAGTTTTATCTGATTCCGGATTTTAACCGGATGCTGGAGGCGGGCATCAGCAACGTCATTTTCGCGGCGATGAGTCAGGCATTCTTCACGTTGTCGATCGGTATGGGATCGCTGGCGATCTTCGGCAGCTACATCGGTAAAGAACGCAGCCTGTTCGGCGAGAGCTTAAATATCATGGCGCTGGATACCGTGGTTGCGCTGCTTTCCGGGCTGATCATTTTTCCGGCCGCGGCGGCTTACAACATACCTGTCGATTCCGGACCGGGACTGGTGTTCATCACGCTGCCGAATATCTTCAACTCAATGCCCGGCGGGCAGATTTGGGGAACGTTGTTCTTCATCTTCCTGTCGTTTGCCGCGCTGACGACGATCATCGCGGTATTTGAAAATATCGTGGCCTTCGCAATGGATTCAGGGATGTCGCGGAAGATGTCGGTAGGGATGAATATTATTCTGCTTCTGGTCTTATCACTGCCTTGTGCGCTGGGCTTCAATCTGTGGAGCGGCTTCCAGCCGTTGGGCGCCGGCAGCACGATTCAGGATCTGGAGGATTTTATCGTTTCCAGCAACATTCTGCCGTTGGGTTCGTTGATCTACCTGATGTTCTGTACGCGGAAATGCGGGTGGGGCTGGGATGCGTTCATCGAGGAAGCGAACGCCGGAAAAGGACTGCGCTTTCCAGAGAAGATCCGCGGCTATCTGCGCTGGGGTCTGCCGTGCATTGTCATCTTCATCTTTTTCCAGGGCTACTATGCCAAGTTCACCGGTTTCGCGCAGTTCTGGCTGCCGTTAATCATCGTGGCCGGCATCATGATGTTCCCGCTGAGCGCCTGGCTGAGTCAGCGTAAATCGTAATAAAAACCCTCGTCTAATTGACTCTTCTATCAGGGAGTTGATTTTGGACGGGGGTTTTCTTTGTGCTTTGCGGACGTTCTTTTCATTTGGAACAGCCAGACTTCGCGGGAAACAGGAATCCGTGCCGGAATCCGGGGAGGGACAACCCTCTTTTCAAAAGTTCAATTATTCTTTCCTTTTCCAGCCAGTTTATTCTTTGTCCAGTCGGCAATACTTCACGAAATGACTCACGGAAAAATGCTTTGGGATTGCCTTCCTGAGTAAGAAAATAATTTCCAACGACCGCTTCCCAATGTCCGCATAAAGATATTTTTTGTGGATTTTTATTTCTCTTGATCGAAAAAATACAACCAATATCCATCCCTGATTTTCCTTTCAAGCTCAGTGGCGTGTTATCTTATTTTTTCTTTTTTGTTTTGATGAATATTTGAAGATCAACCTATGAGTTCAGGCTGAGTCAAAATTAAAACCAACATGGCAATTATAAACGGCAAGGCCACGAACAGAAAGTTGGGAATTCCTTTTGGATTGTCGTAATCTGTATAGATTCTCTTTCCCAGATAGTAAATTTTGATTGTTTCTGGAAAAGTAGTTCTTCCATCTACTCGAAATTGGACTATTTTAGTTCTCTTTCGTCTGCCCTTTATTGAATACGAATACCGCACAGCTTCGATTCCACTACCATCAGCATAATAGTAGCTTTTTTGACTGCCTGTTATCGTTGCATCAACAACCTGCCCTGATTGTTTTGCTTTTTCAATTTTCTTTTCTTGTCCCCATCCGATAATTTTTTTATTAAGCAAAATGATCTCAATAATCCATACCATGACAAAGGTCAGCAAAGCCGGAGCTGCAGGAATAATCAACTGCATGGCTTGTTTCCAGAGTTCTTCTTCACTCGTAAGCATTTTCCTACTCCCTATCCAGTTCTCATTGATGGAGAAATTATACCATCTTTCATATCAACAAAAAACAGAAGTTCTGTGTTTAACGTAAGTCAACACAAAAACTTCTGTTTTAAGAATTTGGCATAAATGAACTTCGTTCAATTAGAGAGAACGGGCGCGCTCAACCCGGCGGAGCTTGCCTTTGACAGAAAGCTCTCCCGCTCGGATTAACGGCTGTGGATCGGCTTGAATCAGCGTAATAAAGGTCACCCGTTCCTGTACTTCGATCGTTCCGATCTGTTCTGCACGATACCCTGCGCTGCATAAAGCGCCGACAAAATCACCAGGGCGCAGCTTATGCTGCCGGCCGGCCCGGATTAAGATCGTCGCTTTGTTTTGTTTCAGTTCAGCCGCTTTCTCCGGCTGGCTTTGATTCTTTGTTTTCCAATGCGCTAATCCTGAGTGATCATCCAACGGATCCAGTTCGAAAGTTTCATCCTGAATTTCCAACGTTTCCAGGAAGGACGAGTAGCGGTTCTGCTGATTGGGCGTGAGGAGGGCAACCGAGGTACCCGGCTGATCAATCCGTCCGCAGCGCCCGCAGCGGTGAATGAAGGATTCCAGATTCAATGGCAGATCCCAATGCACGATCAGCGATAAACCGTCGATATCCAGACCCCGCGCCGCTACGTCAGTCGCGCATAAAATCCGCAGCTGTCCCTGACGAAATTGTTTCAGCACGGCAAACCGTTGATCCTGTTCCATCCCGCCGTGCAGGGCATCCGCACAAACCCCTTTTTTCTTGAGCTGTTCTGCGACTTCTTCCGCCATCACCTGCCGGTCGCAGAAAACAATCGCGGAGGGTGTCTGGATTGTGGAGAAGACATGAAGCAGACCCGTGAGTTTTTCAGTGTTGGAAACCGTCAACGAGGTCAGGCGGATATTCTGATTTGTCTGGCGAGGCGAATCAATCTGGATCATCAAAGGATCGTGAACCGTGATTTCCGCCAACTGTAAAATTTCCGGACTTAGGGTTGCGGAAAACAAACAAGTTTGAATGGGGAAAGGAAGCTTTTCTAAAATCTGATGAACGGTTTCTGTCAGCCCCAGCGAGAACATCTGATCCGCTTCATCCAGAACGACCATTTTCAGCTGAGAGAGATCGAGCGTTCCCTGTTCTATATGATCCCACACCCGGCCCGGGGTACCGACGACAATTTGAACTCGCTGCTTCAGCTGGTATTTCTGACTTTTCATCGGCTGCCGGCCAACCAGCCGTACACACGTCAGACGTCGGAACAAACTGAAATTCTGGATTTCCTGAGTGATCTGATCAGCCAGCTCACGCGTCGGAGCGAGGATTAACGCCTGCGGAAGCCGGTCTTCAAAATGACATTGTTGGCAAACGGGGAGGGCGTAGGCTGCGGTTTTTCCTGAGCCGGTCTTCGCCTGGACCAGACAATCCCGACCCTGAAGAAAAGAAGGAATCACCTGTTCCTGAACCGGGGTGGGCTGCGTGTAGTGCAGCGCTTCAACCGCCTGACGCAAATCGGCTTCCAGTAGTTCAAATACGTTGTTGTTATTCATCGGGAGAACCTCCTGTCAAGTTTCTTATAATAAAGAATAAGATCAATAAGTCTGGCTCTCAGCATATCAGCAGAAGACTAAAAACACAAGGATTAAATCAGGTCTACAAATGTAATATTATCGTAAGGTTTTCTGATGAGCGGCCATGCTACAATGAAAAAAGGAAGAATCTGGGGTGATATCGAATGAAACAGCGGAAAGACCGGATTATTTCGTCAGCCATTTTATTTTCTGTGATCCTGGCCGGCGTCTGCGTCGTCTGGTGGGGATATGCATCGCAGTATCAGAAAATTTTAGGAACAAGTCCTTTCTCACCGATGCTGCAAAAGCCTTCCTCTGCATTGGTCTTTACCGTTTTGACCGCAGGGTTGACCGCCGGGATCTTTGTTTTCTTATTCAGAAAGAAACTTCCGTTTTTTCAGCTGCGGACAGCCACGGCGGGGATTATGACGACGCTTGTTTTGATCAGGGCAATGGAATGGGCTAACGAATCTGATTTTCCCAGTATTCTTGCTTTCCTCTCACCGTTAAGCATGCGATATCTGTTTATTTCTCAAAGTCGTGCGCATTGGACTGATGTCCACCTTTCTTTCATTCTGACTTGTATGCTCTGCGGAATTCTTTTGTCTGTTTTGATTGTCAGAAAACAAGTTCATTGGAGCTGGACGGCGGTTCGCATGACGATTCTGGCGAATGTATTTGCGATTGGTACGATCCATGGCGGAATGCTTACGTTATATCCTTATGTTCTGGAAGTTCTGATCGAAATTCTCATTGCGGAACAAATCATTCAGGGGATACAGCGCTGGATTGAAAAATGAAAGGGGGAAGTAAAAATGAACTCACAAGGACCGACAATTTTATGCCGCATTTGTAGTTGGCTGCTAATCTATTTATCCCTCATGCTGGGCTGCTGGCAGTTTTATGGGGGATGTCGCTTTTTCCACTTTTATGGAGATGTCCGCATCATTCCGGGGACGTTGACGCT
>NZ_CFQZWI010000114.1:0-7801 GCF_986127675.1 Holdemania sp.
CTGAGAAGAGACACAATCCTCAGAGAAATGAAGATGAGGGTCTTTTAAATTGAGAACAGATACGATAGAATGAGTAATGGACATAGTGAGATTTCCTTTCTGTAATTTGTGGTGATTTTATTGTAACGGAAATTCTTACCTATGTCTCTTTTTTTATGCTCAAGAAAAAAAGGCGTTGGTTTCCACCAACACCAAAATTTATAGAACCGATTTTAAAAGCTTCGGCAGATGGCAGCGCTTTGATCGGCGATCATCACGAGGGGACAGAAACGAGAACAGGGTGTTTCTTACCTGAGCTGAAATCGGAAGAAGACAGATAGAAATCCCAAGGAGGAAAGATCTGCGGCAGAAACAAGCACGAAAAGCAAGGCAGAATCCGCAGACGCAATCCAGAATATAAGATGGAAAACAAAAAAGACTTTCTAAAATTTTTCAGAAAGTTTTACGCCTTCGGCTAGACAAAATGCGGCAAGTGTCGTTATCGCCATGGGCTTCGCGGTCACCGGCGCTTGTCTTTTGGCGAAGAGAAGACTACAATGAAATAAATGATAGCGATTACAGAAAAGCGGATTGAGATTCCGTCAAAGTCGAAAGGCTTTCAGCATACAGTGAAATGAGGTGGTATTCGATGACGGAGAAACAATATCTTTTAGGTACGGATGAACAGCAGCAATGGATGCAGGAGTACACGTTTGCCCCGCGCGGCATCGGGTTCAAAGAACCCGGCGTGCTTGGAATGGACGCGAAGGAATTCTCAGCGTTCAACGTGGCCAAATCGTTTTATCAGGTGCATCCGGAGGTTTTTAACTTAAAACTTGTGGCGGAGAAGACCGGCGTGGCGGAAAGTGAGATCGCAACCCGGCTGAAACGTATGGTCGATCGCCGGTTGATCATGTTTGTGAAGAATTCTTCCGTTTCCGCTCTGGGTTTTGGGTTGTATTACTGGATTGTGAAAATGAAAAAGGACTGCCCGCCGCAGGCAAAGACGCAGCTGGCGGAATGGATTCAGAATAAGGACGAGATCTGCACCGGTTATTTAACGGAAGGCGATTTCGATTTCTTCTGCGGCAATCACATGCGTGTGCTGGACAATCTGCTTTGCGGCGTGATTGAACCGATCCGGCGCAACCGCTGGGTCGAATCCATTCATCTCTGTCCGATCCGCCGCGACGTCCGCGAATCCCACGTCAATCTGTGGGACGCTCCGAAAGCGGATTACCGCCACTATCTGTGGTCGGACGCGCAGAAAGCCAACTTTTTAAACAGGCAGAACGAGATGGACGCTACGGACTTTGCGATCATCGACATTCTGAACAACGTGACCTCGATCGAAGATTTCTTTGATTACGAGGTGCTCGGCCAGCTGTCCGGTCTGGATCCGGCGGCGATGAAGAAGGATCTGGGCTGGATCGTTGATCATCAGCGTTATGTTGTGCCGATGTTCTATTTTAATTATCAGGCGCTGGGTCTGAACATGCATTGTTATCTGATCCGCTTGTTCCAGAATGTGACCAGCTGCCGCAAGGAACAAATTGTCGACGAGCTGACCCGGTGTCCGGAATTCAACAATATCTTCGAGTTCTCTGATGGCATTTACGACATTCTGGTGAGCGCTTATACGCAGCTGACAGATCTGGACGCCTTGCGCACAATGTTAGACGGTTACGCCGAGATCGAAGAAATCTGGGAAGCTGACAGTCCGCGGCAGTTCCGCCGTTGGACGGCGCGGCTGGATAAAGACGCGGATATGTGGGAGGAATGTATTTTTACTGATGATTTCCTGCAGGACCGCACGAGCTTGCCGATCGAACCGGCGGGGGAATGGCAGGAGAAAGGCGGTGAAGAACGATGAAGACCAACGCGATCCGCGGGTATGTTGTCGATCGGCTGCAATATGCTTTAAACCCATCCAGCGTCGCGGTCATCGGCGCCAGCCGGTGTCCGGGCAAGGTCGGCCATAAGGTCATCGACGGCTTACAGAAATGGGGCTATCAAGGAAAAATTTACCCGGTGAATCCGCGTGCGGAGAAGGTCGCGGGCTTAAAAGCTTATCCGACCCTGCGGGAGATTGAGGAGCCGGTTGATCTGGCGTTCATCGCGGTGCCGGCGCATCTGGTCAAATCGATTCTGGAAGACTGCGTAGCCAAGGAAGTAAAAATCGTCGTGATCGCGACCAGCGCTTTTAAGGAGATCGGCCGCGGCGAACTGCAGGATGAGCTGACAGAATATTGCCGGACCAACGAACTGCCGTTGATCGGACCGAACTTAGTCGGCATGGGATCGCCGGCGCTGAATTTCAACTGCGGCTTTATCCCCTATCTGCCAACGCTGGGACCGGTAGCGATGATTTCCCAATCCGGCGCCAACCTGTTGGCGGCGTTAGGCACCTCGCAGAAGGATCACTACGGCATGAGCTTCTTCGTCGGGTTAGGCAATAAGGCCGACGTCGATTTCAGCGAATTTATCGCCTATGCCGGCAAGGACGACAACACGAAGTGCATCGCCGTCTATATGGAAGGGCTGGACAGCCCGGAGGCGTTTATTGAAGCCTGTCAGTCGGTGGCCAAGCCGGTCGTCGCGATTAAGGTCGGACGCAGTCCGATCGGCGTGAAAGCGGCGTTTGCCCACACGGCCAGCGAAAACGTGAAAGATGATGCATATTATGACGAGGTCTTCGCCCAAGCCGGAGCGCTGCGGGCGACGACATGGCAGGAGTTTCTCGATGTTTCGCTGGCGCTGGGAACCCAACCGGCGCTGCGCGGCGAAAACGTCGTGATGATTACCAACGGCGGCGGTTCCGGCCTTCTGAGCTGTGACCACTTTGACCGATGCGGTCTGCCGCTGAAAGAATTAAAGGAAATCTCGCCGAATCTGGCCGGGCGCATCCGCGCGTACATGCCGATGTTCGGCTCGCCGCTCAATCCGGTCGATATTTCCGGCACCGCTTCGCCAACGCAGTACAAAGGCGCCTTCATGCAGGCGATGCGCGATCCCGCAGTCGACGGAATTCTTGGCTCGATCTGTCCGACAGCGGTGACTAACGTCGATGCGGTCGTCGACGTTGTGATCGAAGTCCACGACCGTTACCGCCGCTTAGGTAAACCGTTTATCATGGAATGCCAGGGCGGAGAGGAATGCCAGCGGGCGATCATGAAGCTGCGCGATCACGGTATCCCGGCGTATTCGACAGCGGAACAGGCGGTTAACGCGATGGTGGCGTTATATCACTATGGTCAGATGCAGAAAAAATAAATGAAAAGGGTAAAGCGAAAAGTTTGAGATCCAGCGCTTCTTTTCTTGAAAGTTTTTAATAAATGATAAAGGATGAAAGAGCCGCGGCATTTCAGAATAAAAGCTGAAATGCCGCGGTTTTTCTGTGATTTGATCGCGCAAAAACAAAAAATCGGTTAAGCTAAAGACAGAAGACAGAAGACAGAAGACAGAAGACAGAAGACAGAAGACAGAAGACAGAAGACAGAAGACAGAAGACAGAAGACAGAGATAAGGATAAAAAGAGAGAACTGAGAAAAAGAGGATAAGCGATGGCGCTTATCGGAAAGGAAAAAATATGGCAGAAAGAAAAATTATTTTAAATCTGGCGGTGAGTTTGGATGGTTATATCTGTGATCCGGAGGGTGGTTTTGCCTGGATCAGCGGTCAGGGAGACCGTCGGCTGGACACAGTTCCTCATTACGACATCGAAGCCTTCGCCAGGCAGGTTGACGTGATCGTGATGGGACGCAAAGCCTATGAGGACTGTGGGCTGGACTTTGTCGCAGAGCCGCAAACCAAGCAATTCTGGGTCGCCTCCTCCAAGCCGCTGACATTAGAGCCGCCAGCCCGGTGGATCAGCGGGGATCTGGTCGCTTCGGTGCTGGCGCTGAAAAAACAGCCGGGCAAGGATATCTGGCTATTCGGCGGAGCTGGCATAGTGGATCCGTTTATTCGGGCCGACGCCATCGACGTATACATCGTCGGGATCATTCCGATTCTGCTGGGGCAGGGGCGGCGGTTATTTCATGAAGGCTTCGCGCCGATCATGCTGCATCTGGAACAGTTCTGGATTGACGACGGTGTCGTGGTGATGCGCTATCGCCGCCGCAGTGCGCTTTAAGGAAGTGACAAAATCCGCGAACTGTCAGAGTGGGGAAAGCAAAAGATGCGGCAGGGGATGGGAAGTCATGGTATAATAGGAACGGGTGATAACCATGAAAACAAAAACGAAATTGATGATTGCGGCCGGCGCCGCCGCAGGCGCGGCTGCCAGCTATTACGGCGTCTGCGAACTGGCGTATAACCGGTTTATCCGCCGCGGTCCGAAATTCTTTGCGATGGGTCCGCAGGAAGACGCGCTGACTGAAGAACAGCGGGCGGAACGCCGGCAGCGTCAGGAAGCGGTGCAGAGCTGGTTTGCGGCCAGCCAGGTGCTGGATCTGACGCTCACTTCTTTTGACGGGCTGCGGCTGCACGCAACTCAGATTCTCAACCATCCCGACAGCGACAAGTGGATCGTGATGGCGCATGGCTATGGCGCGGACAGTCTGGCGCTTTTGCCGAGAGCGAAAACGTTTGACGAAGCCGGCTTTAACGTGCTCCTGCCGGATCTTCGCGGGCATGGGTTAAGTGAGGGAGATTATGTCGGCATGGGCTGGAATGACCGGCGCGACCTGATCGCCTGGACGGACCGCATCGCAAGCGAGCATCCGGCCAGCCAGATCGTCTTGTTCGGCCTGTCTATGGGTGCGTCTGCGGTGATGATGGCCTGCGGCGAAGAAGATCTCAGCGATCACGTCGTCTGTGCGATTGAGGACTGCGGCTATACCAGCGTGCCGGCGATTGCGGAAAAACAGGTGCGCAGTGCGTTTGGAATCGCGACTCAGCCGGTTCTGATCGGGCTGTCGACCTTGATCAAAATGCGCTGCGGCTACTCTGTTTGGGAAGCCAGCGCGGTGGAGCAGCTGCGGCAGTGCCGTGTTCCGATGTTGTTTATCCATGGCGAAGAGGACGATTTTGTCCCCTATGACATGGTGTTTGAGAATTATTACGCGTGCGCCAGCGAAAAAGAACTGTACACCGTGCCGTCAGCCGGGCATTGCGAAGCCTGCCGCAGTCCGCATTATGACGAGCGGCTGTTCCGTTTCATCCGCCGTTTCCTGCATTAAGCAGGCAGGCGACCCTCAAATTTGAAAAAAAGTTTAAATCTGAAAAAAGCCTAACAGACCAGTTCTGAAAGGCTTTTTTGTCATTTTGAGGGAATCTGGTTAGACCAAATATATGTAAACGTTTACAAAAACTATGGAAATTCCTGGTCACTTCCGCTATAATAAGTCTATGAAAGTTGGCTGGAAAATACGCCTATAAGGAGGAACAATGAGCGAAAAATATGTTTATCTTTTCTCTGAAGGAAATGGTAAAATGCGCGAACTGCTCGGCGGAAAAGGGGCAAATTTGGCAGAAATGACCAATTTGGGCATGCCGGTTCCGCAGGGCTTTACCGTTACGACGGAAGTCTGCACGCGTTACTATGAAGATGGAGAAAAAATTGCGCCGGAGATTACGGAGGAAATTAACCGCAATCTGAAAACGCTGGAAGAAATGACAGGCAAGAAGATGGGCGATAAGGAAAACCCGCTGCTGGTTTCCGTTCGTTCGGGCGCCCGCGCTTCCATGCCGGGCATGATGGATACGATCCTGAATTTGGGCATCAACGACGAAGTCGTCGAAACGATCGCGGCAAAAACGGAGAATCCGCGCTTTGCTTATGATAGTTACCGGCGTTTCATTCAGATGTTCTCGGACGTTGTCATGGGCTTGCCGAAAAGCAAGTTTGAAGTGATTATCGACGAACTCAAGGACCGTAAGGGCGTTAAGCTTGATACGGAACTGGATGCGGACGATATGAAGGAAATGACTGCGCGTTTCAAGGAATTCTACAAGGAAAACCTGAACGAGGACTTCCCGCAGGATCCGAAAGAACAGATGATCCGCGCCGTTGAAGCGGTATTCCGTTCCTGGAATAATCCGCGTGCGATTTACTACCGCAAAATGAACGATATCCCGGGTTCCTGGGGAACGGCCGTCAACGTCCAGATGATGGTGTTCGGCAACATGGGCAATACCTGCGGCACCGGCGTCGCGTTTACGCGTAACCCGGCAACCGGCGAAAATAAACTGTTCGGCGAATTCTTAATGAACGCGCAGGGCGAAGACGTCGTTGCGGGAATCCGTACACCGCAGACGATCGACGAATTAAAAGAAGTCATGCCGGATGCATACAACAGCTTCGTGGAGATCTGCGGCAAGTTGGAAAAGCATTACCGCGATATGCAGGACATGGAATTCACGATTGAAAACGGCAAGCTGTTCATGCTTCAGACCCGAAACGGCAAGCGTACCGCGGCTGCGGCGTTAAAGATTGCCTGCGATATGGTGGCGGAAGGCCTGATTACGAAAGACGAAGCGCTGATGATGGTCGAACCAAAGGCGTTGGACGCCTTGCTGCACCCGCAGTTTGATCCGGCTGAATTGAAACAGGCGCATCTGATTGCCAGCGGCCTGCCGGCTTCACCGGGAGCGGCCTGCGGACAGGTTGTCTTCAGTGCGGAAGACGCGATTACGGAAGCCAACAAGGGCAAAAAAGTCGTGCTGGTTCGTCTGGAAACCTCGCCGGAAGACATCGAAGGCATGAACGTCGCTCAGGGGATCCTGACTGTTCGCGGCGGCATGACCTCGCATGCGGCGGTTGTCGCGCGCGGCATGGGACGCTGCTGTGTCTCCGGCTGCGGTGAAATCGACATCCATGAAGAAGAAAAAACCTTTACTGTCGGCGGCCACACCTATAAAGAGGGCGACTGGATTTCGTTAGACGGTTCGACTGGCAACGTTTACGGCGAAGCCGTGAAAACAGTTCCGGCACAGATCTCCGGCGATTTCGAAACATTTATGAAATGGGCGGATGAACGCCGCGTGCTGCAGGTCAGAACGAACGCCGACACGCCGAAGGATGCGAAGCAGGCTGTCGCTTTCGGCGCTCAGGGCATTGGCTTAGTCAGAACAGAACACATGTTCTTTGATTCCAACCGCATTAAAGCAATGCGGGAAATGATTGTTTCCTCCACGGAAGAACAGCGCCGCGCCGCTTTGGCAAAACTGCTGCCGATGCAGCGTTCCGACTTTGAAGGCATCTATGAGGCGATGGAAGGCCGCCCGGTTACGATCCGTTATCTGGATCCGCCTTTACATGAATTCCTGCCGACTTCCTCGTATGACATCGCGACGCTGGCTCAGGACATGAACCTGAATATCGACGACCTCAAGAGCATCATTACTTCGCTCCATGAGTTCAACCCGATGATGGGTCACCGCGGCTGTCGTCTGGCGATCTCCTATCCGGAAATCGCAGAAATGCAGACACGCGCAGTCATTGAAGCGGCGATTAACGTCAACCGCAAGCATCCGGATTATCACATTACGCCGGAAATCATGATTCCGCTGGTTGGCGATGTCAACGAGCTGAAATATGTCAAGAATATCGTCACCAAGGTTGCGGATGAAATCATCAGCGCTTCCGGTATCGAAATGAAATACATGGTCGGTACGATGATCGAAATTCCGCGGGCTGCTCTGTTAGCGGATGAGATCGCGGAGGAAGCAGAGTTCTTCAGCTTCGGCACCAACGATTTAACGCAGATGACATTCGGCTTCTCGCGAGATGACGCCGGCGGATTCCTGTCGCATTATTACGACAAGAAAATTTACGAGCAGGAAGATCGGAAGAGCACACGTCTGAACTCCAGTCACT
>NZ_CFQZWI010000115.1:0-7729 GCF_986127675.1 Holdemania sp.
TAACCACCTATATTATATCTCAAATTACAAAAAGTTGAAGAGATTCAATCTTTTTGTATTGATGTTTTTTGAGATTTTGAGATTTTTCAAATTCACGCAAAAAACTCTTGTTTTTTATTATCTAATTTCTTTTGAGTTCTATAATTTTTAAGATGCAGTCCAGGCTGGTTGTCAGAAGCTGGGCAATCGCCAGAATGTCCCTTATCGTTAAAGAAGACAAAAGTTCCATGAAAAATTTCATAGAAAGCCCCTCCTTTCCAGAGCTGAGTAAACAAGCTCGAAAAACAAATGAATCAAAAGAATGATCCATCCAGGACGGGCAATCCCTTAATCAATGACCCTACATCTTTAATATTGCGCAAAATTCAAAAAAGCCACCTGAGAAAATGGAAAAAGTAAAATTACTTTTGAGGTTTAGTAAAACTCTAAAGAATTGAGATTCCTTCGAGGACGCAAGTCCTATGCGAATCCAACAATCACTCAATGTAAATCTGAGACTTCCTTGATTGGATATCGCCGCTTGTGTCTCAATTCAGTGATAACCGGAATCTCAGGTTTAAAGCAAGAAAACCGGCTTCTTTCCTGCCGGTTTTCCTTTTTATAGATCTTTACTTTCTAAATCTTCATGCCCTGTCAAAATGCCCTGTCAAACCATTTGATTGCCTCAATTTTTCAAGCTGTACGTAACCGGAGGACCGGAACGGTATCGCTTCGCGTATTCCTGCTTTTTTACAGTTCTTCCCCATTGGAAGCAATGACCTTGCGGTACCAGTCAAACGACTTCTTTTTCAACCGCGTTAAGCTCCCCCGTCCTTCGTCATCCCGGTCGACATAAATGAAGCCATAGCGTTTTTTCATCTGCCCGGTGCCGCAGCTGACGACGTCAATACAGCCCCACGGCGTGTAGCCGATCAGATCGACGCCGTCTTCCTCCACCGCCGCTTTCATCGCTTCGATGTGCTGACGGAGATATTCTATCCGGTAATCATCCACAATGGTGCCGTCCGGCTCAATCGTATCCACGGCGCCCAGACCGTTTTCCACAATGAACAGCGGAATCTGATACCGGTCATACAACTGATTGAGCGCGATCCGCAGACCGATCGGATCAGTTTGCCAACCCCAGTCGCTGGCCTTCAGGTAGGGATTCTTCACCGCGTTCAACATGTTGCCGCCGATCAGCTCGACTTCCCGGGCGGTTGCCACGTTGGAGTTATAATAGGAAAACCCGATATAATCCACAGTTCCATCCTGCAGTGCCGCTTCATCCTCCGGCGTGATATCCAGCGTCAACCCCTGCCGCTTCCAATAGGCTTTCGCCTTGGAAGAATATGCACCGCGGACCTGCACGTCCGAGAAATAGAGATGCAAATCGAGCTGACGCATGCATTCCAGCTGATCGGCCGGATTGCATGTTTCACCATAAAAGGTCGGATACAACATCATCATGCCGATTTTAAAATCCGGATTGACCGCATGGCCCAGCTTGACGGCCAGAGCACTGGCGGTCAGCTGGTAATGGGCTGCCTGCAGCTGAACCTGTTCGGCATTTTCGTTCTCCCCAATTCGGATGCCCGCGCTCATCTCACTGTGCAGACGCAGCACGTTGATCTCGTTGAAGGTCATCCAGTATTTCACTTTATTTTTATACCGATGGAAAATTGTTTCGCAGAATTTCAGATAAAAGCCGATCATCTCCCGACTGCGCCAGCTGCCGTAGTTTTTTACCAGCGCATAGGGTGTTTCATAATGGGAAATCGTGACGACCGGTTCGATGCCATATTTTAAACACTCGTCGAAAACCGCGTCGTAAAACGCTAACCCCTTCTCGTTGGGGATTTCATCGTCGCCGTCAGGATAGATCCGCGTCCAGGCAATCGAAGTGCGGAAGCACTTGAAACCCATCTTCGCAAACAGCGCGATATCCTCTTTATAATGATGATAGAAATCAATGCCTTCATGGTTGGGATAATAGACGCCCGGCAGCACGCCGTCGGTAAATTCGCGGACTTTTCCGATCCCGCCGACCGTCATGCAATCGGCGGTACTCAGACCTTTGCCATCTACATTCCAGGCGCCTTCGCATTGGTTGGCGGCCACTGCGCCGCCCCACAGAAAATCACTTCTTAACATAAGCTTCTCCTTGTTATCCTTTTCCTTCTTATCCTGATCTAACGAATATTCGCACCTGCGAAATAACCGTCGTGCGTCGCTTCAATGACTTTCGCCACCCGCTTACAATCGCCGATCATCACGGTGTTGGGCGTAATCCCATAAAATTGCTGAGCTGCTTCCGCCCGTGAGCGCAGACCGACCGCAAGCAGAATGTGATCGGCGGGAATCTGCTGGATTCCCTGCGGGGTCCGGACTTCTACGCCGTCCGGCTTGATTTCCAACACTTGCGATTGAAGCAGACAGGTCAAGGTTGAACAGCGGCGAAGATGCTGATGCAGCGCAATCCGGTACAGCTTATTGCCTTTGGCCGACAACGTATCCGACATTTCAATCAGCGTGACCGTTTTCCCCCGTTCTGCCAATTCCAGAGCCAGCTCGGTTCCGATCGTGCCGCCGCCGATGATCACAAACCGTCCCTGCGCTGAATCCAGCTCGGGATACAGCGTCACCGCCTGACGGGCATACTCCACGCCGGGAATGCGCGGC
This sequence comes from Holdemania sp., assembly GCF_986127675.1. NCBI lineage: Bacteria > Bacillati > Bacillota > Erysipelotrichia > Erysipelotrichales > Erysipelotrichaceae > Holdemania > Holdemania sp. The sequence continues at coordinate 2,662 of NZ_CFQZWI010000115.1, forward strand.
GTAATAAACTTCGCTCCCAATCCGAGAATCAGATCATCCGGTGCAAGCGAGGCGATCATTTCAGGCGTCGCTTCAGTCTCCAGCCGGACTTCAACATTGGACTTGGCGATCTGCCGGATCAGGTATTCGCGATATGCTTTCAGCTCTTTTTTATAGTCGTCATAATCCGCCCAGTTCAGCTGACCGCCCAACTTGGCCGAGCGCTCCAGCAAGATTACATGATGGCCTTGTTCCTCAGCGGTCAGCGCCGCTTTCATCCCGGCCGGTCCGCCGCCGACCACGACGACCGTTTTAGGCTTGACGGTCTTTTCCAGTTTCCGCGGCACGCGGTTTTCCCGGCGAAAGCGGGGATTGACGCTGCATTGGACATTTTCATGTTCCGTCGCGATGTGATAACAATTCAGGCACCGCAGGCAGGGAACGATATCCTCAGTCCGGCCCTCGCAGGCTTTTTGCGGCCAGTCGGGATCCGCTACCAGCTGCCGGCCAAGCATGACCAGATCGGTGCTTCCGTCCGCGATCAGCTGTTCGCAAACCGCGGGATCCGTGATTCCGCCGACCAGCGCGACCTTCACTCTGCATTCCTGCTTGACCCGGCGCGCAAATGCCGCGTTGTAATACTGCGGTTCAAAAACGGTGGTATGGGTATGAACGTTAGCTTCATAGTGTTCAACAGTCCCACCGTAACAATCCATCCCGGCCGAGACGTTGACGATATCGACCAGATCTTCCACCTGTTTCAGAAAATAAAGCATCTCGTCTTCGGAATACGATTCCGGCACTATCAGCTGGCGGGAGATCCGCATCATGATCGGATAGTGCGGGCCAACGGCCTGCCGCACAGCAATCAGGGCTTCCCGGGCAAAGCGGATGCGATTGTCCAGACTGCCGCCATACCTGTCGGTGCGGCGGTTCCACACCGGTGAAAGAAACTGGCAGCATTGGCTGTCATGTCCAAAATGAAGCATGATCATTGAAAAGCCAAAATCCTTCGCCTTTTTACAGTTATCCGCTAAATCCCGGATCTGGTCCTCCATTTGTTCCACGGTCATGGTTTTGCCCATTTCGCCGGTATAACAAATTCCGTCGCTGGGCATCTGCACCGTGCCGTCCGGATTCTTTAACGGATGGAAGCTGAATTCCATAATACCTGCCGCTCCGCCCTCTTCCAGGACGGATAGCGTTTCCCGTGTCACATCGCGCGCATATTTATCAAAGGGATTCGCGGCTCCAACAATATCCGCCGGCCCATAGCTGGATACCACGACGCCGGCGCTGCCGCCTCTGGCTTTATCCGGCAAAGAGATGCCGCCATAATAGGTGGACGAGACCAAATGTGCTCTCGGCACGCCCATCGGCGCTGCCAGCACACGGTTTTTCAACATCAGAGAATTGATCAGAATCGGACTGAATAAATGCGGAAAAGAAGTTTTCATAACGAACCTCGCTTTCTGTCCTCATTATCCAGTTTTCCGTGATCGTTTTCCACACTGCCGTTTGCCTGTTGACCGGGCAGAAACGGATTGATTTCCAGATTATAGAATCTCTTAATTCCAAGTTTTTCATTATCCGCGCTTGTTATGAAAGCTTAAGATATTTTCATGTAATTTTGCGTAAATAAAAAAACTCTCCTCGTGTACGATAATCTCACAGTCCAGTCGTCGGAGAGAAAAACATGTTAATCCGAGCCTGGATAGAAGAAAAGACGATCAAAATTGGAGAATGCCGCCGAATGATTATGTCTACATAGTATTGCATCGCGTTTTTATCGTGTTGAGCCAATTAAAAATCCCTTGGAAAACGATCGCGATATTGACTCACTTAAAATTTAGGATTCAGATTTAGTTTACTCCGTGCTAAAAGCATTGATCCACTCTACGCCGTTTTCAGTATCTGAGAATAAAAAAAACAATGCTTTCTCTTTTTGAAAAAAGAAAACACTGGCTTTTTCCTATTCTTTATCGGGATTCCGGACAGGTGTAGCGCGGCAGACCTTGCGTGTGCTTGCCATATTCGATGGCCTCCATCGGACAGCGGCTGATGCAGGCCATGCAATGCGTGCAGTTACAGGATGTCCTGCTTCCAATTTAATATTTTTCAACGGACACTCCTGAACACATTGACCGCAGGAGACGCAGGCTTCGGTAGCCGTAAATTTCTTTGCGTGGACAAACATCGGATAAAACAAATCGTTGACGATGCCGCTGTTCAGTTTGTCCTTTATCGTTCTCGGCAGTTCAGGAAAACATTCTCCTTTTTTGATACTTTGTGCGGCCTGCTCGATGACAGGGTAAGCCGCCGCAAGCTGCTTCTCCGCTTCCTCTGGCGCCGGTGTAGAAAACATCGCGATATAATTTTCCGGCATCACGATCGGAAAACAACCCAGGTAATCCATCTTCTTCCGTTCGCAGAGTTTTTCCAAATAAGCTCCGGCATTGCCGATGCTGCCGCCGCAGGTCATGACAAAATAGATTTTGGAATTCCCGGTTAAAGGTGTCTTTTCCAGCCACTCGCTGACAATCCGCGGAATTCTCCACGCATAGGTCGGCGTCACGATCACCCAGGGCTGACTGGCTTGCAGCGGCGAGTAATCCTGATCACGGATCCTTTCAAACAAATCGAGAACCTCCATGCCCGTCAGCCGGCCGATCCGCTGCGCGGCAAACGCGCTGTTGCCGGTTCCTGAAAAATAACAAATCATCCTGTTTCCTCCCTTATCTGTCAGCGTCTTCGCTGATATGACGCACGCTTTCGTAGATTAAATTGACTAAATCCGCGATCGCTTTCCACTGCGTCCCCTGCACACTTAAATAATAATAGTTTTTCGTCCCTTCCTTACGCATTGCGACGATCCCAGCTTCCTTTAAAATCTGAAGATGATGTGAAACCGAAGGCCGTGTGAGATGGGTTTTTAACGCGATCTCACCCACCCGGATTCCTGATAAATCACTTTCCAACAGGACCTGTAATATCAGTTGGCGGGTTTCATCGCCAATCGCGGTAAAAGCGCTGCGGCAGTTCTGAAACCCTTCCGCGATTTGCTTTGTCCGCGCTTCGCATTCTACCGCTTTGTGCCTCATTTCCACTGGACATTCATCTCCTTTCGCGGTACCGAGCGCAGATAACGCACGCCGGGATACCCCATAACCAGGGTCATCGCAACTTTCTTCCCTTTCGGTATTTGCAACGCTTTTTTTATTTTCGGCGACAGGTTGGCAGCCATTGTAAAAAAGCCGCTGAACAACACACCTAAGCCGTTGGCCTCCGCGACAAATTCCATATTCTGCGCCGCAAGCAGACCGTTGGTCTTATCTTCCGCCACAACCAGGATGACCAGCGGGGCCTTAAAGAAAAAGAAATGATCGTCAATGACATTGTTACGCGCCAGCGGATTGATTAGATCGGCCAGCGGTTTTATTTTTCTGAACAAATTGACGGCCAGCTTTTCAAAACGACCTTTTTCCTGATCTAAAACTATAAAGGAAACATCTCGTTTGTTTTCAGCCGTATGCGTCATCCATCCCGCTTCCAGAATCTGCTTCACCACTTCCGTTGGGACCGGCTTATTTTGAAACTGGCGAACAGTCCGGCGAAACCGGATCGTATTTAAAACCTGCCCGGGATCCAGTCTTTCCTCTTTGTTCTTCTCTTCCGGTGCATGATCATACCCGCTGACCGTCACCGCTTTGCGCGGGCAAACCGCTTCACACTGTCCGCAGAACAAACAGTCCTCCAGGATGACCTGCGCTTTGTCCTCCTGGATTTTTAAGTTATGTGTCGGACAGGTCTTCACGCACAAGGAACAGCCAATACATTTGTTTTTTTCTACGACGACTTGAAGTTTATCCATGATCTGATCCCTTTCGTTCACTTTCGTTAACCATTATAGGGGACATTGCCAATCCCTGCAACATTGGTAAAGAAAGTGATTACCAATGCTAAGAAAGACAATTAAAGCCGGCAGCAATTTCAAAGAAAACGAAAAGACAGACTTTCGCCTGCCTTCTCCCTTTGATGCTCCGCCAATAAGCGATTACACCGTTGCGCCAAGAAAATAACCTTCGTTGGTCGCTTCCAGAATCTTTGCGACACGGTTGCAATCACCGACCATCGCCGTTTCCGGACAAATTCCATAAAACGCCATCGCCTCTGCTTTCCGTGCTTTCATGCCGGTTGCCAGAATTACGGTATCCGCCGCAAGCCGCTGCCTCTGACCCGCACCGTCGCAAACGTCGACGAAGTCCGGGCCGATCTGTTCACAAGTCCATCCCGTCAGCGTGCGCAGCGATTCTGCCCTTTCAAAATGCTGGAACAGCGCGGTTCGAGTCAGATGATTCGCTTGGGCATAGATTTGTTGGGACAGCTCCACAATCGTCACCTCATGTCCGCTTTCCGCCAGCTCCAGTCCCAGTTCGCAGCCGATCGTGCCGCCGCCGATGATCACGCAGCGTCTTTTCGCCAGCTTCGGATTTTCGATGACCGCCAGCGCCTGCACCGCGTGTTCGGAGCCTTCGATCCGCGGCTGAACTGGTTCAGCGCCCAGCGCCAGAATCAGCGCGTCCGGTTTCAGGTTTTCCACGGTTTCCGGTGTCGCGGTTTCATTCAGGCGGACGTCGATCGTACTGTTGCGAACCTGATGCAGAAGATAATCCCAATATCGCCGCAGGTCTTCCTTGAACGGCCCGGCACTGGCCCATTTCAACGCACCGCCCAGCTTGGGCTGCTTCTCGATTAAAATAACCTTATGCCCACGCTGATCCGCGGTTAACGCCGCTTGGATCCCGGCCGGGCCGCCCCCGACAATCACAATCCGCCGGCGTTGGGCCGCCGGCTGCGGGAGCAGCGGCACCCGGTTCTCCCGGCGGAAGCGGGGATTGACGCTGCATTGGATATTCCAGTGTTCTGTCGCGATGTGATAACAATGCATGCACCGCAGGCAGGGAACGATATCCGCATCCCGGCCTTCCAGCGCTTTCTTTGGCCAGTACGGATCGGCGATCAGGCTGCGGCCGCACATTACGGCGTCGCCAATCCCCTCTGCGATCACAGAGATCGGAAGAGCGTCGTG
>NZ_CFQZWI010000116.1:0-7692 GCF_986127675.1 Holdemania sp.
GATCTGACGACGATCGCGCTGGTGATTCCGGAGGCCAGCTTCACGTATACCGGCCAGATCATCAACGGACTGTTGGACGTCGCGAAAATCTATAAATACAACATCATGCTTCACACGACGACCGAAGGCATCAACGAGATCAACGATATCATTGAAAATATCATTAAGTCCCGGGTCGACGGCGTCGCCATTTATAACGACAAGCTGATGCGCGAAGAACTGAATACGCTGACCAAATACAACGTACCGATCGTGATTATCGGCAACAAGGTGTCCGACGCCAAGATCAGCTCGGTCTACGTCGACATTGAGAACGCCGTTTATGAGCTGGTCATGAAGTATTTGGAAGGCGGCAAGCGTGACATCGCAATTATTCAGGACCGCAAAAACGGCTATTCCATTGATCAGATGATCAACGGCGCGAAGAAAGCGTATGCAACCAAAGGTCTGGAATTCAACGGCTATCTGGAGATTCCGGGTCAGTACCGCACGTCGTATGACTTCATGAAGGATTATCTGCAGGATCACAAGCATGACCTGATTATCGCCAACCGGGATTCGCAGGCGATCGCAGTCGTCAACGCGGCCAAGGAAAACGGCATCGACATTCCGAAGGAAATGGAAATTGTCTGCGTCATCGACACGAAATACAATTCGATGATGCGGCCGCAGATTTCCAGCTTTGCGATTCCGTCCTATGATCTGGGCGCGGTTTCGATGCGCGTCATGACGAAGATGCTGCAGGAAAATACCGACGATATCGACAAAGAAATTGAATTGAGCTATCTGTTTACACCGCGGCAGTCGACTTTGTGATTGACATCTTCACCGGTCTGCGGCTATAATAGCTCTAACAGGCTGGGAAGAGAAAGAGTAGCCTTGGAATGCTGGAAGAGAGCCTTTGGGTGGTGCGAAAAGGCAGCAGGAAAAGGGGAATACACCTCGGAGCCTCCTATGGCAAAGATAGGACGCGGACTTCGGCGTTATGAAGAAGAGCATATCCTGAGAAACCAAGGGATATGAATTAAGGTGGTACCGCGCAAAGACGTCCTTATGGGGGCGTCTTTTTATTTTGAAGGAGGAAAAATCAAATGGGTATCTATGAAGAACTGGAATGGCGGGGATTGATCAAAGATGTCAGCTCGCCGGAGTTGCGGGAGAAATTGAACGCCGGAGGCATGACGTTTTATATTGGGACAGATCCGACCGGGGATAGTCTGCACATCGGGCATTTCTCATCGTTTCTCATCAGCAAGCGTTTAAAAGACGCCGGACACAATCCAATCTTGTTGGTCGGCGGCGGCACCGGGCTGATCGGCGATCCGAAGCCGGATGCGGAACGGCCGATGGTCACAAAAGAAGAAGTCAATCACAACTATGAATGCCTGAAAAAGCAGGCGGAGAAAGTCTTCGGCTTTGAGGTCGTCAACAATTACGACTGGTACAAGGACATCAACTTCATTGACTTTCTGCGGGATTATGGGAAATACTTCAATATCAATTACATGCTGAACAAGGATATCGTACGCCGCCGTCTGGACGCCGGCATCACCTATACCGAGTTCTCTTACATGTTGATGCAGGCGATGGATTTCTGGTGGCTGCATGAAAATAAGGGCTGCACGCTGCAGGTGGCCGGTCAGGACCAGTGGGGCAACATCACGGCCGGGATTGAGCTGATCCGCAAGAAGACGGGACAGGAAGCTTATGGCTTTACGATGCCGCTGTTGACCAAGTCGGACGGCACGAAGTTCGGCAAGACCAACGGTCATGCGATCTGGCTGGATATCAACAAGACGTCGGCTTATGAAATGTACCAGTTCTTCATCAACTCCGAGGACAGCAAGGTCATTGATTACCTGAAGTTTTTAACTTTCTTAAGCCGGGAGGAAATCGAAGCACTGGAAGAAAAGAACCGGACGGAACCGCATTTACGCGAAGCGCATAAGACGCTGGCGAAGGAAGTCATCACGTTCATCCATGGCGAAGAAGCGTACAACACTGCGATTAAAATCGCGCAGACGCTGTTTGGCGGCAATCTCAGGGATCTGACGGTCGAGGAACTGAAGCAGGGGATTTCCGACATGCCGCGCTTTACGATTGAGGACAAGCAGCCGTTACTGGACGTGCTGGTGGCAAGCGGCATCGCGAAAAGCAAGCGCGAAGGCCGCGAGTGGATCGTGGGCGGTTCCATTCAGGTCAACGGTGAAAAGGTGACGGATCCGATGACGCCGGTCTGCCGCAGCGAGGCATTTAATCAGGAATTTACGATTCTGCGCAAAGGCAAGAAGAACTATTTTGTCTGCGACTTCCAATAATCGCAATCCCGCGCCAAAAAGAGAAGATTGTCATTAAGAACAAGATGGGAAAGGGCGAGCGATCATCGGGCTGAAAAAGCGTTGAAAGATCAGGAAGGGTTTGTTTCCCTCGGCAAGGACCGAAGGGACAGGAACCCTTCTTTTTTTTTGTCATAGAATGGGATACAAGAGGAGGTGCATCCATGAAAGCGGTCGTGTTTGTGAATGACCAGCGAATGGAAATTATCATTCAGCGTTTACGGTCGGCCGGGATTCAGGTCCAGGAAGGCCGGTGTGAAAAAGACATGGAACAGATCGAACGGATGGCGAACAGAATGGATCTGGTCATCCTGCCGATTCAGGGCGTCAGCGACGACGGATTTATCGAACTCAAAAAACGAGGGTATTGCATGAAGGATTTCTTTGCGTCGCTGCGCAAGGAAACGTTGATTTTTACGGGAGTGATCACGCCGTACATTAAGAAGCTGCCGCAGACGGTGATCTCACTTTTAGCACGGGAGGAGGTCGTTGCGGCCAACGCGGCGTTAACGGCGGAGGGAATTTTGGCGATGGTGATCCAGAATACGCCGCGCTCGCTGGCGGAATATCGTTACGATGTGATCGGCTTCGGGCACTGCGGCCGGGCGATTGCCGGACTGTTTCATCAGCTGGGGCTAAAAGTCAGGATTGTTTCCGCGCATGCGCATCCTGAATCCTCGCTGCTGCCGTACGCCTTTATCCCTTTGCAGGAATGGCAGTTTCAGCAGCCGTGGCCGGTCGTGATCAACACCGCGCCCATCGAGGTGATCAGCGAGGCGATGGTGGCCGGCTGGCAGACACAGCCGTTGATCATTGATATCGCTTCGCGGGCGGTCGGCGTCAGCGAACGCGTGTATAAGCGCAAGGATACGCACGTCATCGCCGCGCCGCCGCTGCCGGGGATCGTGGCGTGGCAGAGCGCTGGTGAAATCCTGGCCGACGTGATTTTGAAAGAGGTGAAACGATGAAGCTTCTATGGGGAATGTGCGGATCCTTCTGCAATCATGCCGCAGTCATCGAACAGCTGACGGACATGGTTGAACGCTGGCCTGTTACGATGATTTTAAGCGAGAATACCGCGCGTCTGGATACCCGTTTCGGCACGGCCGCCGCGCGGGTAAAACAGCTGGAGAGTCTGACGGGCAAGCCGGTGATGACGACGCTGCAGGAAGCCGAGCGCACCGGTCCGATCGACCATTTTGACGCGATGGTCATCGCGCCGATAACGGCCACCGAGCTGAACAAGCTGGCGCTGGGAATTTACGATACGCCCGTCACCCTGGCGGCCAAAGCGTTACTGCGCAATCAGAAACCGCTGGTGCTGGGCATTGCGTCCAATGATTTTCTCGGTCTTTCGGGGGTTAACCTGCTGCGACTGAAACAGCTGCGGCATCTGTTTTTCGTGCCGTTTGGACAGGATGACTACGTGCATAAACCGAACAGTCTGGTCAGCGACTGGCGCTTGATCGAAGCCACGCTGCAGGCCGCGCTGGAAGACCGCCAGATTCAGCCGCTGTTATTGGAAGGGAAGGGATCACAATGAAGCTGGGCCATTGCATGACGGCGCTGATCACGCCGATGACGGAATCCGGGGAGGTTGATTTAACCGCGTTAAGCAACCTCGTCGAAAAGCTGATCGCGGAGGGCTGCGACGGGTTTGTCGTATGCGGAACGACGGCGGAGGCCAGCGCCTTAACCCGGGAAGAAAAACAACAGGTGCTGCGCTGCGTGCTGAAGCAGAGTGATCGGCGGGTTTGCGTCTGGATGGGATGCGGGACCAACAACACTGCAGAGACGCTGGATCTCATCCGCTGGGTCAATACGGAACCGGTCGACGGGATCATGCTTGTGTGTCCGTATTATGTCCGGCCGTCCCAGCAGGGGTTATACGCCCATTTCGCGGCGTGCGCCCGCGTCAGTGAGAAACCGCTCATGCTTTACAATGTACCCAAGCGCTCCGGCGTGGCGTTAAGCGCGGAAACCGTGATCCGTCTGGCTCAGGATTATCCCCAGATCCGGGCTTTGAAGCAGGCGTGCCACGACATGGAGATGGTCAGGGCAATCTTGATGGCCAATGATCAGGTGCAGATTCTCAGCGGGGAAGACGGCTACTTTCTGGAAGGCTTGCGCGAGGGGATCAGCGGGATCGTTTCGGTCGCCGGTCATTGCGTCATGGGGATGATCGTCAAGATCTGGGAAGATTACCAATACGGCGTGGAGAACACCGAACTGGATCAGTGCCTGAAGCAGGTCAGCAATCAGATCTTCAAAGTTTCCTCGCCTTCAGATATCAAAGCGATGCTCGCGCTGCAGGGCTGGTGCACAGACGTAGTGCGGCTGCCGTTAGTGCCGCTGGATCCGTCGGAAAAACAGGCGCTGCATGATTTTATGCAGCAGCACGCCCTGCTTTAGACAAATTTCGCCCAGGGCCTGCGGGTATGCTGAAGCAGGGTGAGAAACATGATCCAGGTGAAAGTCTTTGACGAGCAGCATGAGGATGACCTGACCGACAGCCTGAACGAATTTCTGGCGGAGCTGAGTGAAAACGACGTCCTGTCGGTCCAGCTGGCAACCTCGCATTTCTCCGTGATACCCGAACAGCTGTACAGCTTCAGCGGGATGGTCGTCTACCGGATAAAATCGGCGGAAACGGGAAGGATAAATGCGGGAGGCGATGACGATGAATAAGAACCGGATCGGGTGCAACGTCAAGACCTGCGTATACAACACGCAATGCGAATGCACCGCTGAAAAGATTGAAGTTGGCTGCGACGAATGCATTCAGCCATGCTGCGATCATGAAACGCTGTGCCGGACCTTCAAGAAAAAGGCCGAGCGCTAAAGCAAAGGAGAAACTGATTCTTCCACAGGCTGCTGGGGAAAAGAAGCAGTTTCTTTTTCTTTCCATCTTGCGAAGTGAAAAGACCATCAGGGAGAAAGTCGTTCCCCAGGGTCGTCTATCTGCTTCAGTTTTTCTCTTTGAGGGTTGTATTAAGTCAGGACTTTGAAGCGCGGCCGGACGAATTTTGGCGGGATGGAGACAAAAGCGGGAATTAATCCTTTTGTAAGCTTAACGTCTTATGTTATAATACTCTGGAGGTGTTGTTTATGCGCAGACAGATACTTTGCCTGATGGCCGCTGCCTTGTTTGTGATCGGCGGTTGTTCTAAAAAGGATCCGAATCAAATCAGTACGGAAAAAATGCAGCTGTATACTGCTTACTATAAATCCATTATGGAAATGGACCGATTTCAGGAAAAATCGGATTTTTATGATCTCGAAGTCGTCATGAACCAGCTTCCTGACGGTACTTACCGGTATTATGTCATTCTCGATAATCCGCAGGTCGCCATGGTTGACGTGGAGATGCTGGTGATCGACGAGGCGGTGGATTATTCCCAAACCGCAGTGATCGCGCCGTCGGTCGGCTTGTTGGAAAATGAAGAATATTCGCTGATTCCCCATCAGGTCTATCCCAAGCTGGGCTATGTGAAGGGCTTGATGGCCAGCGGAGAGAGTGCTTCGCCGACTGTGAATTTGAATGTGCTGGTGCTGTGGAAGGATTACGCCAAATTGAAGGAAACTCGTGAATACCTGCAGCTGACAGGGGATTTTGAAAATCAGAACGAAACCCCGCAGCCAGAGCCGGAAGAGACGCACGACGATCTGCCGGCGGAGGATGAGGACGACAGTGAGTAATCATGACCAAGGGTAAAAAACAATCGTTGATCGCCGGGGCGTTAACCAGCTCGGCCGGGATCTTTATTTCCAAAGCACTGGGACTTCTTTATGTCGTCCCGTTTACAGCGATCGCCGGGGAAGCGAATATGTCGTTTTACAGCGTCGCCTATACGTATTACGATATCCTGTTAAGTATCTGTTCAGCCGGGATTCCGTTCGCGGTTGCGGCGATGGTCGCAAAATATTCCAATAATGAGGATTATAAAACCGTCATTCTGGTGCGCAAGCTGTCGATGGCGCTGATGCTTTTAAGCGGGTTTGTCATGGCGGTCTTGTTCATTATGGTATCCGGGCCGCTGGCGGCTTCGGTGCTGGGGGCGAAGAAAACCCCGGAGGATGTCGCAATTTTGCGCAATGTCTTCATGATCCTGTCGCTGGCTGTTGTCTGCGTGCCATTTCTCAGCTCATTCCGCGGGTTTTACCAGGGTTTAAAAGATTTGAAATCTTACGCGTTCTCGCAGGTGCTGGAACAGCTGACCCGGGTTGTTTCCCTCCTGGCGCTGGGTGCTTTTTTTGTTTATATTCTGGATATGAACAATATTTTCGCCGTATATATGGCGGTGTTGTCCACTTCGCTGGCGGCGATCGCGGCGATCGCGTATTACCTGATCTACGACCGCAAGCATTACCAGCCGATCAAGGAGCTGGCGCGGCATCAGACAAGCCGGCCGAAGGAAGTCGGCGAGCTGTTTCAGGAGCTGCTTCTGTTTGGCTTACCGTATCTGATCACGGCGTTATTGGGTAACAGTATGAATATTGTCAACAATAACTTTTTTATCAATACGGCGACGTCCGCCGGAAGCAGTTATGAGGACGCCAAGCTGGCGCTGGGCATCATTCAGGTGCAGTGCAACAAGCTGACCTCGATTCCGCAGGTGCTGGCTTTAGGCTTTTCGACCGGGATTGTTCCGTATGTTACAATTTCGCTGGAAAACCGCAACTTTAAAGAACTGCGGCGGAATGTTCTGGATTGTCTGGACACCGTTTTGTATATCGGCGCGCCGCTGTGCTTCTGCCTGTTCGCGCTGGCTTCGCCGATCTATTACATCATGTATGGCAAAGGAAATCTCAGCCTGGGCAGCGAAATGCTGGCATGGAGCTCATTATTGGCGTTAACCGGCACTTTGTCGCCGATTTGCAGCTCGTTAATGATGTCGCTGCGCTTTCGCCGCCAGAGCATCCTGTATCTGATCATCGGCTTTGTCGTCAAGCTGATCACGTTCTTTCCGTTAGTGAAATATACCGGCTTCAGCGGCGCGATCACCTCGAGCGTCGTGACGTCGCTGGTCATCATTTTCCTGAACCTGAATCTGATCAAGAAGAAATACAAAGTCCAGTATGCGCGTGTCTGGCGGCGCTTGGGCGCGATTGCGATCGGCTTGATCGCGATGAACGGCTGTTTTGTTCTGCTGCGCTGGGTAGGGTTGACCGTGGTGAACACATCCCGGGTCGTCGGCGTATTGCAGTTAGCGGCCTATGGCATTTTGGGCATGTTGACATACGTCATCACAACGGCGTTCTTCCGGCTGCCGCAGCATCTGTTCCACATGAGCCTGCCGGCGATATGCCATACTTGTTCGTGAAGAGTTCAGTTGCCTTGAATTTATCATGAACA
>NZ_CFQZWI010000117.1:0-7673 GCF_986127675.1 Holdemania sp.
TTTAAACAAGCTTATGAATTTGAATAGGAAGAATGGCATTTTCTTTTACGAACTAGATTGTTCCAAAAAGTGCCAAGCCATTTCTTCTCTATGAGCTTCTCAACTTAGGTTGGCCCACAAAAGAAAAGAAGCTAAGAATATTATATCCTAACTTCTGATACCCTTGATGAGATACTAAGATTAACTGAACATCACTTGCATGATTTCTTCTCAATTTCAATATTTTATACTCATCTAATCTAATTCTATTTCGAGTAGGATACTTTATTCCTACTTCTATAATACGAAAAAGTGCCGCAAACTCCACCAAAAGTAACCGGCACTTATCTGTCCACCACTTCTCAAATAAGAGATAGTGTCTGACGGGTATCGCTTTCTCAAGCGTCCCTACACTTATAGTATATGCCATTCTTGAGTTATTTCAAGAACTTTTTATATCATTGGCGATGTTACAATTTCTTTCATGAAATGTCTGTCAAATAAACTTAAGATAAAAGTCCGATATCTATTCCAAAGTGAGTTTAACGAAGAAAAAATATGAATTTAACTTTTAAACACGCTCTGGGTAAAAAAGGAAATGTTGATCAACAAGAAAAAGAAATTCATGCAATCTGAATGTGGATTAGCGCTTAATACTTTGCTTAATCGCTGGTCATCCAATCTTCGTTTATCTTTCGTTGTTTCTTCAATTAAGCCTGTCCCTTTTGATGATTCAAAAAGGACGCTATTCGAACTCATTGAAAATACGGTATAATGAGGATAAATTTCAGGAGGAAATCCATGGTACATTTAGCGAGAGGTTCAGTCCGGATGATCTGTCTGGACTTAGATGGCACACTGTTTACGCCCCGCAAAGAGATCAGTGAGCGCAGCCGGAAAGCCATTAAGGGATGTCTGGATTCGGGGATGGAAGTCGTGCTGGTGACCGGGCGACCCTATTTGTTCGCAAAAGGGGTGGCGGCGTCAATCGATCCGCGCGTAGATGCGATCGGTTATGTCGGCAATTACCGCAGCATTCAAGGCGTGGCGCAGGGAACCCCGATTTCACAGGAAACGGCCTTGGAGATTCTGCGGCTGCTTCAGCGTGAGCATGTGTGGATGCAGGCGAAAACGTTTCATCATGTCTATGGGAATTCGCTGAATTTAATTCGTCCCGATTATCAGAAGGTTACGCGGCATAATCCGCCTGGGGAACAAATTGTAGTCTGTTCCTGGACGCAGCCGCTGCGGCAGATCCAGAGGTCGAAAGAGCCGGTATATAAAATCATCGCGCTGGGCGGATTTAAGATTAAAAAGCTTAACCGTCTGCTTGCGCCGATCCCGGATATTAAAGTTTACAGTTACGCGAAAACCAATTTGGAGATTACTTCAAATCAAAATGATAAAGGCACGGCGATCCGGGCGGCAGCGGCTCAGCTGGGAATTCCGTTGGAACAGGTGCTCGGTGTCGGTGACAGTCTGAATGATATTGAAATGTTTAATGTCTGCGGCATCAAAGCGGCAATGGGCAACGCGTCTTCCGCGTTGAAAGCCCAGGCGGATCTGATCGCGGACACCAACGCTCAGGAAGGTGTTGCCAAGCTGTTGGAATCGTTGCTTTAAGATTGGTTTTCCTGACGGAATAATAAAAAAGGAAAAAAGGGAGGAATGAGGATGAAGTTTTCACAATTAGCGGCCCAGCGGTATTCCGTCCGCCGTTTCGACAGCCGGCCGGTTGAGCAGGCCGTCTTAGATCAAATTTTGGAAACAGGCCGGTTAGCGCCAACCGCGAAAAACCTGCAGCCGCAGCGGATTTACGTCGTCCGCAGCGAAGTCCTGTTAGCGAAGCTCAGAGCGATCACGGCAATGACCTTTGACGCACCGCAGGTACTGATCATTTGCGCGGATCAGAGCGAAGCCTGGGTTAATCCGTTCAACGGCCGCAGTTCAGCGGAAATGGACGCGTCAATCGTTGCCGCACACATGATGCTGCAGATGCAGGAGCTGGGAATTGGCAGCACCTGGGTTTGTTGGTTCGACACGGAAAAGGTAAAGCAGACGCTGGCCCTGCCGGAAAGCGTTGAGCCGTATTGCCTGCTTCCCTTTGGCTATCCCGGCGCCGACTGCCGGCCATCCCGCCAACATGAGCAGCGCAAGCCGCTGGATCAGACAGTGCGGTATCTCTGACGGATTGTGTCCGCTTGCTTTCATTTTCGCCGCATTCATTTTGTTAGAAGACATTCAAAGCATTTCTTTGGATGTTTTTTTATCTTTGGGATAAAAGTTGATCTTTTTTATGGGTCTATTGTTGTAAACCTGGCGTCATGCTATAATACAATCAAGAAAAGCAATGGATAGGATTTATAAAATTGAAGTGGGAGAATATGTATGAAATTCAGAGAATTACGAAGGTTTGTCTTTGGCTTTTGTTTGCTTGCCGGCTTCATGAGCTTGACTGGTTGTCACGCCGATCCGGCGAAAGGTTCGAATGAAAAATGGCTGAGTCAGGTGGATACGCAGGCGGTCATCGTCGGGGAAAATTATTACATGCCGGACTTTGATCAGAACCAGATTATGATCTGGAATTTTTCAGATCAGTCGCTGAGGCAATGGGATTTCTTTGAAGACGCTCAGATGCCGTCAGGGAAGATCCGGCGGATCACTTCGCCAGACGCCCGCCGGCTGGCCATTTGGACACAAAACGAAGAAGAGACTGCCGGCAGTTATGGGAAAAATCCAATGACCGTAAATCTCTGGAATCTGAAAGAGATGCGGTTGGAAAAAAAGATCATTGCGACTGAATCAGGACAGATGCAGGGGCAGGATCTATATTGGACTCAGGAGAATCAGCTGTGGCATCAGTCTGTGGATGAGGATTCGGCGGAAATGATCACCGATCTCAGCGCGGAAGTACAAGACGCGGACAGGATGTCGGTAGAAGCTATTCTTGAACATACCGTAATTGTCTCTGCGGATTATTCTATTGAGAAGTCTACGCGGACTTACTTTAAAATTGACCGGGGAGATAAAACATCAAGTTCCTTTGTAGTGGAGCCGGGAGAGTGGGGTGAATATTATTCCGTCGCCTATTTGATCGGTGCGGATGAAGAAAAACTCTATTTTCAAATCTACGGATCAATGAAAAACTATTACTTCTCAACGGATCATGATGGCAAAAACGCGGAGCTGATCCAGAGTACAAATGAAGGAACGCTCCTCCGCCCCCGTCCGGCGTTATCGCAGAAGGGGTTTTACACGATCGTCACCAATCGTGAAATCGGTAATTTTGATGAACCGCGGCAATGCCAGATCATCCGTCAGAATGGTTATGATAGGGAAAGTGTCGCTGCGCTGAAATGTCTGGAAGAACTACGCTGCACGCCAGTGGGCGGTTGGTTAAAAATTCAGGGATATTCCGGCGACGGCGTAAATCATGTTTTTCTTGTCCAGCCGCAAACCGGTAAAATGTTCACCGTCGTTGAGGCTAAAAACGAATACTATCAAAGTCGGGAAGACGCGGCGATGGAGGGGATCGGCCAGCCGGTTACGTTTGCCAGCGAAGTGCGGGAGGCCCGGGGCTCATCCAAGGATCCCGGCGCATCGTTAACTTGTCTTGGATATGCTTTGGAAGTGGATGGGAAAGCGATCATGATCAGCGCCAATGGAAAACAGCTCCAGCAGCTGAATCCGGAAACAGGTTTGATTGAAGACCGCTATGTTTTATCGCGGTCACGTTATCCGGAAGGAAGAATCGTCCAGCTGCAGCACAACGGCGGACGGTTGTTTATGGATATATCCTGGCGGAAAGAAGAATTCCTGACATCAACAACGCTGGTTTTGAATTCCGCCACCTTTGAAGTGACGGCGGAACTGAACGATGTCAGCAACTATACCGTAAATCAGGATCAGATGATTCTCGTGCAAAGGTCCGACTGGAGCGCACCGGAAGAATACGGACGGCTCAATCTGGTTACGCAAAAGAAAGAAAAATTGTTTGACAGCACGCTGTTGAATCCGGAGGGATATTATAGCTTTTACGTAAGCAGTCTGGCTTATGATGAAAAGGAGAATTGCCTGTGGCTGACCGCAGGTTCCCCTAACGAAAGTGATTTGTATCAATATTCTCTTGATGATCAGACACTGCGGCTGCGGGCAAGGCCGGATCAGCTGAATACCTGGAATGAACAAAGCTTTATGCTTTTTCCGATTGCCGACTCTCAATTTGTACTGGGATTGTGGCAGGCTGAGGATATGGTTGGCGATAATTTTGATATCTATGAATTTGATGGAAGTCATGCGGAGTTGATCGCGAAGGATCTGCCGTTAGGAGGAGATTTTGTTTTAACGGAAAACGGCGCGTTCACCGCGGAATATTCGCAATGGGATTGGAGCCAGCCGTTTCAGGATATGAATTCAGCGACATATCGGGAATATTCGACAATCTATTACCGCAGCGGCGAGGAAAAGGAAGAACTATTGCAGCTGGACAGCTCCTCCATTCAGATGGCTTATCTTCCTGCTTCGCGGAAACTTTGGTTACGGGCGCAGGAAGAGTCGATAAAATATCCGCAGGAATCGTGGATTACCTATCTTTTTGATTTGGATTCCGGGGAATTGCGGAAAGTGAACGAGGAAAGCTTTAATATTTATGAGTAGGCAGAAAAGAATGAGATACATTCTTCGAAGTTTTGAGTTAAAAGAATAAAAAATCAGGGATCGTGCGTGCTGGCTCATCTTGGAAAGCGGAAGCTTTCGCAAGGAAAATATTTTCAGCTCAGCTAAAATACGCTATAATCTTTACCAGAGAGCGAAAAGAGGTGATCGCGATGCTTAGTTTTGAAAAGGTGTTGGAAGCCATTCCCGAGCGGGTGCGGATGCGGCTGGTTCCGGTCACCTTTGAACCGGGCGAGACAATCATCGAAAAAGGCGCGCCGGTGACCTGCGGCTACATCTTTACCGAAGGGGTACTCGACGTCCAGAGCATAAACACGCGCGGGATCGCCTACACCTATGTCACCAATTATGAAGCCCGCTTTGTCGGTCTGATGGAAATTTATTCTGATCATCACCGTTACTGCTGTTCGTTGAAAGTCGATGAGCGCTGCCGCGGCTACCGCATCACCAGGGAAGATTTGTTCATCCTGCTGTCCGATTGCAGCCCGTTTAAAGAATATCTGATCTGTTACTGGGCGAATCAATTTTATGATTCAGCGATCAATGAATCCCGCTATCCGACCAATTCGATGAACATTAAGCTGATCGACTATCTGCTGCGGCTGTGCGACGCGCTGAAACCCAGCGGCGACGTGATCCGGATCAAGATCAAGCGGGAAGAACTGGCGGCCTTTATGGGCTGTTCCCGCCGGACGGTTTACCGGCTTCTGAGCCAGTTCAAGAACGAAGGTCTGATCGGTAAGGAAGGCAACACGCTGACGATCACGCTTGAACAGCGGAAAAAGTTACAAAAGAAACGCGAAGAATAAGAAAAACCTTCCTGCAGGGGAATTTGAATGAGAAGATTGGATCTCAGACAATCAAAGCGGGAAGGTTTTAATTTATTCTGTTACTACTTATTTTTCAATAAGCGAGGCGGCTGCGTGAATGCCGGCCAGACGTCCGGAGGTAAAGGCAAAGCCCTGATCGACGCCGCCATAAGTGACGTAAGGCTTCTTTTCAGAATACAGTACGCCGGATGCATCCAGCCCGGCCGCGTATAAGCCGCTCATCACGGAACCATCCGTCTTCAGAACCTCAAGGTTTGTGTTAACGTCCAGCGCCGCGCAGGTACTGTATGGATAATTGGCCATTTTGATTGCATAGAAGGGTCCTTCCCCCGCTAACGGATCCAGGTTTTCGGCATTCTTGCCAAATTCCTCATCGACGCCGGCGGCACAGGCGGCATTGTATTTTTCCACGGTCTGTTTCAAGGTTTCAGGCTCCATCCCCAACTGAACTGCCAAATCTTCCACGGTGTCCGCTTTGTAGGCAAAGCCGGCGGTGACCGCTGCCTCCATGACTTCATGAGCGTTTGGAATCGGCGTACCATCCGGAGCCCAGCCGTTAGCGCCCAGATTGACGGTTGTCATATAGGCCGGAGCCGTGCGCAAACCACGTTTCTCAACGGCGCTGATCTGCGTGTCGCTGTAAAGCGAATAGAAGTTCGGGCCAGAAACCCAGGCGTTGAAGCCAAGCTGCTTTTCATTGGTGAAGCGCTCACCCTGCATGTTGACGGCCAGGGAATCCGGCGCGACGCCCAGATAATGCGGCAGATCGCCTTCTGTCCATTTTGTCGGCTTCATCGTCTGCATACACAGTTTGTCTTCCAAGGTGTGATATTCAAAATTGCTCAGAAAGCCAGCCGCACCGATGATGTGCACAGCCGGGCACATTCCGATATTGTAGGTCGCAGCGCCTTCCGCAATCGAGGATTCGATCATCTTACCGTCGTTTTGCTTCATGCCGACCATATCCCAGCTGCCGGAAAGCGGATAAACCGTGTTCGATAAATATTTCTGGGTCATCGCGGAATTGGATAAGAAGCCTCCGGTTCCCAGAATGACTTTCCTGGCGTGAATCAGAATTTCCTGACCGTTGGCGGTATTGCGCGCTTTCACGCCGGTAACCTGGCCGTTTTCCACAATCAGATCATAAGCTTCCGTTTCCAACATGATTTTGCCGCCCATTTTCGTGAATTCCGCCATACAGTTGTCATAGAACTGAATGTTGTGCTGCCGTCTGACGGTCATGCCGTCCTTGCTTGGCGCATAAGAGAACAATACGATATTGGAATCGCCTTCGGTTAACCCTGTCTGCGGTTTTTCCAGTTCCAGCCCGTAATCTTCAACTAACCAGTCGATTGTGTCGCCGGAATGATCGAGCAGTAATTCGATCATTTCCGGCTTTGCATCGCCTTCGACATACGTCAGCCAGTCCGTTAACAGCGCGTCGCGGTCAGTGAAGTCCTTTCCGTCATTGTACTTGTCCGCCAGACCCGGCGGATTCACCGCGAAGACGCCTGAGCACAAAGAGGAAGCTCCGCCATATCGGCCAGCCTTGTCAATGGCCAGTACGCTGACGTTCTCAGGATTTTCCGCTGCCATGGTTTCCGCAGCGCTCAAGGCGGCGGTAGTGCCGGCTGCCCCCAGTCCGACAACCAGAATATCCGTCGTTAATTCCTCCGCCGCCGGCGCTTCATCCGGAATGGTTTCAAAGGCGGAAATGGCCGCAGCGTCGGTGCCGGCCGCTTCCAAAGCCTGAACGATGGCCTTTTTCGCGGCGCTTTTAATCGCGTTGCTGGAAACCGTCGCGCCGCAGATTGCTTCGACGGCAACGGATTGATGTTCAACCATTCGCTGCGGAAGCAGATTGGCCGCGCTTTGGAAAATCCCGACCGTGTCCGCGGAATCCGGATTGACCTGGACTGCAAGCAGCTGTGTTTCATCCACGGTAACGCTGACCTCGATATCCCAGGCGGAACGGAAACCCGGAGCCGAGGCCGTATAGGTTCCAGCTTTCATCTTGACGTCGGGTTTTGCCGTTTCGACTCCGTTTAACGTATTCCACGCCTGACGGGCTGCGCTGAGGACGGCTTCGCTGGTAAGGGTCGCACCGCTGACGGCTTCCACGTCAATGGATTGACTCTCTTTGCCACATTGTCAAGTGATGAATTCAAGAAAACGGCAGCCGCAAAGAAA
>NZ_CFQZWI010000118.1:0-7573 GCF_986127675.1 Holdemania sp.
CCGATCTTGAAGGACGCGCTGACACTGGTGCCGAAAATCATGCGGCTGCCGGCGGTGGCGACGACGATCGAATTCATGGAAAAGGAAGTCATTCAGGATGCTCAGGATTACCTCGGCAAGGATTTCCCGAACAAGGAATTCAATGCTTATCTGATCGTTTCCTACAGCGCCAACACGCCGGAAGAAATGCAGGCGATGATCCACGACTGCGCCGAACTGGCCTTGCAGGAAGGGGCGGAGGACGTCTTCATCTCCGATACCGAAGAACGCCAGAGCAGCATCTGGGATGCCCGCGGCGCGTTTCTGGAAGCGATTAAGAATTCAACGACGCAGATGGACGAATGCGATGTTGTCGTGGATATCGACAAGGTCGCCGACTTCTGTCAGTTTGCCCGCGATCTCTCAATTCAGGAAAACATCCGCATCCGCAGCTTCGGTCATGCCGGCGACGGCAACCTGCATATCTATGTGCTGAAAGACGCGCTGCCGGAAGAAGAATGGCAGCGGAAGGTCGCGCGCTGCATGGACGCGCTGTACGCGAAAGCCGCGGCGATGAAGGGCCAGGTTTCTGGCGAACATGGCATCGGTCATGCCAAACGCGACTATCTGAAACAGTCGCTGGATCCGGAACAGATTGAGCTGATGAAACGAATCAAGGCCGCCTTTGACCCGAACGGGATTCTCAATCCGGGCAAAGTCATCGGCTGAGAAACAGCGAAAAGCGCTGCTCAGCAGCCCCGGCGGTACTCTCTTTCAACCTGAATCCGCAATGAAGGAAAATCAGACCCGGCTTTAAATCAAGACCCTGGAATATCCCGGGGTCTTTTTATGTTCAGAGTTTTGTTTTTCACTCAGGAAAAACAAGCGAAAACAAGCGGATTGTCTGAAAAAGCGTTGACCTGTCCCCTGGGGACTGTGTTATGCTCACAGCGAGGTGAGCGGAATGCTGCTGAAAGAAGTCATGCAAAAGAGCGGGCTGACCCGCAAACAAATTGAAATACTTCAACAGAAGGGATTGATTCATCCGACCCGGGAAGAAAACGGATACCGCAATTATACCGAGCAGGATCTGAAAATGCTGAAGCAGGTCAACTTTCTTAAAAAATTTGAGTTTACGCTGAACGAGTGCCACGCCCTGTTGATCGAAGGCGACGCAGCCGTACTGGATCAGAAACGGGAACAGCTGCTGTCCCAACGCTACCGGCTGGATACCGCGCTGCAGTATCTGGATCATCTCAAGAATCCCGATACCCAGCAGATCGAGCTGGAATCGGTGGAACAAACGTTTGATCTCTACGATCAGATCAGCGCTGGTCAGCGCGGGCAGAAAATCATCCAGATGGAAAATGAAATCGTCAAAGCGCAGATATCGTTTAATAGTTTAATCGAATACACGATCGGCATCGGTTTTTCGATGACGGCGATATTGCCCCGGCTGAATCAACGCCTGACGGTTTTGATCGTGACTATGCTGCTGGTGCAGGGAATGAAGTCGTCGACGCGGTTCCGCTGGCTGATCCTGCGGGTCAGTCAGTTTTTAAGAATTATTTAGCGCAGAGTGAACGCGGAGAGGGCCGCTGAAACTCCGCGTTTTTTTTAGAATGGGAATGTGACAAAATCGTTAGTTCCCTGCAAGCCAGATCCATGGTGAAGAGAAGCCGCAGCGCGTACAATGAACAAGGAAAGTCAGTGAATCAGTGGAAAAAAACGCTTGCTTTCTGTGAAATTCAGAATATAATATGACTCAAGAAAGAAAAATAAGAAAAAAAAGAAATGAGAGGTAAGATAAAAAAGATCAGAATTTTTGAGGAAAAGGATTGACAAAGGCAATGATGTGTATTGTTGTATTACTGTTCTAATACAAAAATCTTATGAAGTTCTTTAGGAATCCTTTCGATGGGTTTAAGCCTTGGACTTTATAATGAAAAACGATTTACGCATGACAGGGAGGGAAGTTCATGTCCGAAGCTTTAATCGAGATCAGAGATCTCTGTAAAATATACAATCCGGGCGAGGTGGAGGTCCGCGCGCTGGATCACGTCAGTCTGACGATCAACCGCGGCGAACTGGTTGCGATCATCGGACAGTCGGGTTCCGGCAAATCCACGCTGATGAATCAGCTGGGCTGTCTGGATGTTCCGACTTCCGGTGATTATTTTCTGAGCGGTCAGAACGTCGCCAAGCTCAGCGATAACGAATTATCGGATATCCGTAACCGGGAGATCGGCTTTATTTTTCAGGGATTCAACTTAATTCCCAATCTGACAGCTGTGGAGAATGTCGAGGTTCCGCTGATTTACCGCGGGATCGGCAAGCGTGAACGGCGTCAGCTGGCGATATCGTCGCTGGAAAAGGTCGGACTGGGTCACCGGCTTGATCACAAGCCGTCGCAGATGTCCGGCGGTCAGCAGCAGCGCGTTGCGATCGCGCGGGCCATCGCCGCGGCCCCGCCGTTGATTCTGGCGGACGAACCGACCGGCAACCTGGATTCCGCGTCAAGCAAGGAAATCCTGCAGATTTTAAAACAGATGCACGCCAGCGGGCGCACGGTCATCCTGATTACGCATGACAACGAGATCGCCGCGCAGGCCAGGCGGATCATTCATATCCGCGACGGAAAGATTGATTCCGATACACTCAACGAGGGAGGAAAATAACGATGGACGAAAAGCAAGTGGAACTGATTGAAGTTGAAACGCTGAAACCGGAAAAGAAACCGGAGAAAAAGAAACAAAAACGGAAATTGACGATGCTGAAGAAGAAAACATTCATTCTCGGCGCGGTTGGACTGTTAGTCCTGTATATCGTCGTTTCCAATCTGACGCGCAAGCCCCCGCTGCCTGCCGTCGCGGTGACGCCGGTGACGCGGGGCAATATTGAACAGACGCTGGATACCAGCGGTCTGGTTTCCTCCTTATCGGAGAAGACGTATTTTTCGCCGGTCAGCGCCAACATCGCAAAGCTTCCGGTCGCGGTCGGCGATAATGTCAGTGCAGGCGATCTGATCGTCGGCTACGATCTGGATTCGATTCAGGAACAGGTGCAGAAAGCCAATCTGGAGCTGACGGCCGCCCGCAGCGGATATCACGACAGTCTGAACAAAAGCAACGAGAAGGCCGACGAATACAGCCAGGCCAAGCACGACGCTGAAAAGCTTTATGCCGAGGCTAACGATCTGCGCAGCAAGGTGGCCGGACTGAAGGATCAGCTGGCCCAGGCGCAGAAGGAACAAGCCGGGCAGGAAGCCAACAATGCGGTCAACCAGCAGAAAATTGCCGAGCTGCAGAAGGAAGCGGCCGATCTGGAAACGGAGCAAGCCCTGCTGGAGCCGCAGATTGCCGAGAAGCAGCGGCAGATTGCCGAGAAACAGGCGGAGCTGGATGCGCTTGTCAATCAGCCGGAAACGGATTCTTCAGCCAGTCCTGCGCCGACTGAGGATCACAGCGCTGAAATTGAGCGGCTGAAACAGGAAATCAGTACACTGCAGAGTGAACTGGACGCTTTGAACAAGACGCAGGCCGATAACGATCAGCGTCAGAAACAGATTGCCGACGAGATCCAGCAGCTTCAAAGCGTCGGCGGCGCGGCGGCGGCCAAGGTCGTCCAGCTGCAGGCCGATCTGGAAAAAGCGTCGACGGAATTAAGTCAGAAGGAAGCGGAACTGGCCAAGCGGGAGAGCGTCCGCGATTCCGCGCAGGCTTCGATTCTGTCTGATGAAATGAAAACGCAGCTGCAGGCGAACACAAACCTGAGCGAGCTGGCCGCGATGAGCACCAACGAATTGCTGCAGCTGGCCCGCGCCGGCATCAAGGCGGAATTCTCCGGCATCGTCACCAAGGTCAACACCAAGGAAGGCGCCGCGACCGCCGAAGGCACGGAGCTGATTACCGTCGCTTCCAACCGCGAGGTCATGGTCGAAATTTCAATCACGAAATATGACCTTGAAAAAATCGCAGTCGGACAGAAAGCACAAATTTCCTTAGCCGGCCATCAATACACCGGCACGGTTGAAAAAATCAGCCGGGTGGCCGAGGTCAACGCCCAGGGCACGCCGGTCATCCATGCTCAGGTCCGATTCGACAATCCGGACGACAACATCTTCTTGGGCGTGGAAGCCAAGGTTTCCGTCAACACCGCGAAAGCGGAGAACACGCTGCTGGTACCGGTGGAAGCGATCAATACCGACCGTCAGGGCAGCTTCGTCTACGCTGTGGAAAACGGGCTGTTGATCCGCAAAGCAGTTGAGACCGGCGTGACTTCCGACGATGCCGCGGAAATCAAATCCGGCCTCAGCGAAGGTGATCTGATCGTGCTGAGCGCCGCCGCAGGACTGCAGGAGGGAATGCAGGTTACGCCTGTCCAGCAGTAAAGGAGGCCGCAGATGACGCAGCTATTTGAATATATAAAGATGGCGGTCAAGAATATCCGGGCCAACAAGGGCCGGTCGATTCTGACGATGCTGGGCATTATTATCGGCATCTCCTCCGTTATCATGATTATGGCGATCGGCAACGGCGCCAAGGGAACGATCAGCGACGAACTCAACAGTATCGCCGGGGGTCAGATCTATATTTACGCAAGTCAGAACTACACCGCCGGGGAACCGGTGGCGATTACGGAGAAAGATATCGACACAATCAAAACGAAGATCGACCATATCAAGGGCGTGACCCCGACGCTGGGCGCCTGGGGCAGCGCGCTGACGCAGAAAGGAACCTTTGATTTGTCAATCAGCGGCGGCAATCCGGATCTGGGCGCGATGTCAGTGCAGCCGATGCTGCACGGCCGCTATTTTGATCAGTCAGATTTTGAAGGCGGCCGCCTGGTCGGCGTGATCGGCGAGTCGGATGCGAAAAAGCTGTTTGGGACGGCGGATATCGTCGGCATGGCGATCGAAGCCTCGATCATGAACGTCACCAAGGATATCCGGATCATCGGCGTACGCAAGGACGTCGAGGGCACCTTTGTATCCTCAACCTATGAAGGTGCGCCCATCTCGATGGAAATGCCCTATACCGCGCTGCAGGCGTTTGATATCGGTACGGAGGATTTCGGAAGCATCTACATTATTTCCGAGGGCAACGAATATTCCGCAGCCGTCGCCCAATCGGCGCTGAGCCTGCTTGACAGCCGTCATCAGACTCAGGGCAAGGGCGCGTTTCTGATGCAGGAATTCAATGAACAGATGGGGCAGATCAACGAAGTGCTGAACATGATCACGACGTTCATCTCCTTTGTCGCGGCGATCAGTCTTTTAGTCGGCGGGATCGGCGTTATGAACATCATGTTGGTATCCGTCACGGAAAGAACCCGGGAGATCGGCATCCGCAAAGGTCTGGGCGCGCGGACAAGCTCGATCCTGTGGCAGTTTCTGGCTGAATCGGCGATCATCACGGCGATCGGCGGCATCATCGGGATTGTTTTGGGAATCGGCGGGGCAGAGCTGTTGTGCCTGGTGATGCCGCTGACTCCGCGCATCAGCCTGTCCACAATCCTGATCGCGACACTGTTCTCTTCGGCCATTGGGATTTTCTTCGGAATCATGCCGGCCCGCAAAGCGGCGAATCTTTCGCCGATTGAAGCGCTCCGCCGCGATTAACGAAAATCGCTGCGCTTGGTTTCTCAAGGAAAATCAACCGCGAATAATTCTCAAACCGGAACGGAAGGCTTTATGCCGGCAGCTCCGGTTTTTCTTCGGGCGCTTCAAGGAGAGCAGGCAGAGTCTGTCAATTTCCTTAAAAAGGCAGCTGTGAAGTTTCGGCATGGTATAATAAAAAAAGAAATGGGGGAATCGGATTGAATGGCACTTTAGCGCAGCTGAATCACCGGCGGGAAAGGATCATGGCGGTAACCTTGCTTGGCTACATCCTGATCGTGCTGGGAGTTCTTCTGTTATTTTCCAGCGTTTCTTTCGGAATATTGACCGGGATTGTCGGGGTCGGTTTGATTCTGGCGATCAACCTGACAGAAAAACCGAAGTATGTCCGGGCGTATAAAAATCAGATCGTGCTGGCGGTATTGCGGGAAATGTTTGAGGATGTTCATTTAAATCTCGACGCCGGGTTTAATCAGGAATGGGTTGAGGACGCTCATTTCATCCCGACGGGCAATCGTTTCTTCAGCGATGATCAGATATCGGGCAGCTGCCGCGGCTGTCTGTTCCGCCGCAGCGATGTTCTCACCCAGCAGGTGACGCATACCGGAAAAACAACAACCGTTACGACCTTGTTTGAAGGACCGTGGATGGTGTTTGAATTCCCGAAAAGCTTTGGGCATTATCTGCTGGTGCGGGAAAAAGAATTTCTGTCTAATGGCAAGCCGGGCGGCTGGTTCAGTGGTTTGAAAACCGAACGTATTGCCATGGAAAGCGAAGAATTCAATGAGCAGTTTGAGGTCTATGCTGAGGATGAACATGAAGCGTTTTACCTGCTGACACCGCAGTTTATGGAAAAACTGGAACAGGCGGAACGTGAAATCGCCGGCCGGATGTATTACGGTTTTTTCGATCATGAATTCCACGTGGCGGTGGATAACCGGCAGAACAGCTTTGAGCCGCCGGTATTTACGCCGATCACCCCGGCGCAGCTGGAAGAGATCCGGACGGAAGCACGGTTAGTGTGCGAGCTGATCGATCTGCTTCATCTCGCGGACAGAGAAGGTGGGCAACGGCCAAAGCCTTAAGCTCAAATTGTTACAAAACAAGCGGATTTCATTTCATAAATTACAGAAATAAACCAGATAAGAAAGGCGGGGAGGACTGATGATGATTTTGTTGATCGGGGCGATCGCATTGATCGTATATGGCATACTTCTTTACAATCAATTAGTCAGGTGTCGGATTAAATGTGAAGAAGCGCTGTCGGGAATTGACGTCGCATTGGTCAAACGCTATGATACGCTGACCAATATTCAGGAAACGGTGAAAGGGTATGTCAAGCATGAACAGACGACGCTGGTCGAATTGACGAGACTGCGTGCGACGATGACGCTGGCGGAAAAAGCAGAGCTGGCGGATCAGTATGCTCAGGCTCAGAAACGGCTGATGATGTTGGCGGAAGGCTATCCGCAGCTGCAGGCATCCGCGAATTTTCTGCAGTTGCAGGAAACGATCGCTGATGTTGAGGAACACCTGCAGGCAGCCCGTCGGGCGTATAACGCCAATGTGGCGCGGTACAACGAGAAGCTTCAGATGTTTCCGTCCAGTCTGATCGCCGGCCTGATTCATGCGGAAGCCAAAGCCTTTTTCCAGGCCGAGCTGGATCAGCGTGATAATGTGAATGTTTCATTTTAAAGGAAAAAAGCAATCGGAGAGCTGTAGCACAAACGTTACAGCTTTTTAAATAGAAAGAAGAGCACAAAAGATCGGAAAAGGAAATTGAAAACAAAACGGTATTGAGTTATAATGAGCTCAGAAAGATTAACTCAAAAAAGTATTTTTACAAATTTCAATTCTTTTAGGGGGCTTTTCCTGATTTTCCGCAATATTAATATTATGAGGCTCCTGAATATGAAACAAAATAACTTACTTCTCAACATTTCCGATCAACAATTACAGCAGGCGGGACTGACCCGC
>NZ_CFQZWI010000119.1:0-7550 GCF_986127675.1 Holdemania sp.
CGTGTGCTCTTCCGATCTGCTGTTTTGCTATCCGTTTGTTTAAATACCGCAGGAAATCCGTCTGCGGCAACGAAAAAAACAGAGATTCCCGGTTGAATCTGTCCTGCCGGAATTCTCTGTTTTCTTTTTATTCGATTCAATTTTAATTTTAATCCATGCTCATTGCTGACTGCGGGCGATCCGCGCGATGTGCACGACAAGAAACGTCACTTCTTCATTCGGCAGGATCCGGCCATATTTATCATACAGGTAACTCTTGATTTTCAGCGCCACGCCCAGCTCTTTCGGATAGCGCGTCTTGATCTGCTCAAATAACAGATCGTCGTCGTTCTGAAGCAGCTTGTCGGTAAAGAAGCGGTCGACAAAGAATTTGATATGCGTGATAAACCGCGCCGTATGGATGCTTTGGGAATCGAGCTCACGGTTGAGCGAATAGCGGACCAGATTGATGAGTTCGCCGATCAGCTTGGCATTGCGGGCGGCGTCGTAATCCGGGTCGCTTCCCGCCTGGGCGTTGGCCAGATGAAATGCGATATTCGCCGCTTCCTGTTCCGGCAGCTCCACGCCTAAGCGCTGGCGCACCTGTTCGACCGCGTGCAGCCCGGCCTCAAATTCCTGGGGATAGAAGCTTTTGATTTCCCAGAAGACGCGGTTGGTAATCACCATCCCGGTGCGGATCCGTTCCAAGGCAAAGTTGAGATGATCCGCCAGCACAAACACCAGATTTTCCCCCAGCGGCGTTTTTAAGCGCTGCTGAGCGTCGATCACGATATCCTGCGCCAGCTCCAGAATCGCTACGGGCAGGCTGTTGACCAGCTCGACAATTTGCCGGGAACGGGCGTTGTCAACAGGCAGAAACACCTGGTTTTCCTGACGCTGGGCAATCACGTTGCCCGGCTTCTGTCCGTAACCGATGCCTTTCCCCAGCAGGATCGATTCCTGATGCGCATCGTCTTCAACCAGCACGACACTGGAGTTCAATACTTTTTTGATCCGCATCCCCGCTTCCCTGCCTTTCTGCTTCGTCCCTGCTGGACGTTATTGCTCTTCAAAATCCAGACTGTTGTTCTGAATGACTTTCTGATACCAGTAAAACGAATCTTTTCTGATTCTATTATACGTGCCGTTGCCCTGATCATCAAGATCGACATAAATGTAGCCGTAGCGCTTGGAGATCTGCTTGGTCGATTCGCTGATCAAATCAATGCACGCCCAAGACGTATAGCCCATCAGCTCGACGCCGTCCTCTTCGATTGCGTCCAGCATACACTTGAAATGCTTACGCAGATAGTCGATCCGATAGGGATCATGCACCTTCCCATCCCCGCTCAGCACGTCTTTCGCGCCCAATCCGTTCTCTACGACGAACAGCGGCTTGCGGTAACGATCATACAGATCGACTAAGGAAATCCGCAGTCCGATCGGGTCGATCTGCCAGCCCCATTCGCTGGTTTCCAGATGCGGATTCTTGACCGCCAGAATCGTGTTGCCCGGGGTGACGTCCAGTCCGGTTTCATCCGCCGCTACGCAGCTGGACATATAATAGCTGAACGAAACGAAGTCGACCGGGTACTGCTTCATCACTTCATCATCGCCCGGCTGCTTCACGATGTGGATGTTGTGATTCTTATAGTAGGACAGCAGCGTCGAGGGATATTCGCCGAACACCTGCGTGTCGCTGTACGCATAAATGCTGCGCATCCGCTTCTGCGTTTCCAGCACGTCCTCCGGCTTGCAAGAATACGGGTAGTAGGTCAGCTTGGTGATCATGCAGCCGACCTGGGAATCCGGGATGATCTCATGGCAAATCTTGGTTGCCAGCGCCGAGGCGACAAACTGATGGTGCATCGCCTGGTAACAGACCTCTTCAAAGTTCTTCCCCGGGAAACGGTCTTCGATCAGACCGCCGGTCGTGTACGGATGGCGGATGATACTGTCAACCTCATTGAAGGTCAGCCAGTATTTCACCTTGTGCTTGTAGCGTTCGCAGATCGTCCGGACATACTTTTCAAAGAAGCCGATGACTTCACGGGAATACCAGCCGTCGTAATTGAGCACCAGATTCAGCGGTGGTTCATAGTGCGACATCGTAACCAGCGGTTCGATGTTGTATTTCTTGAGTTCGTCGAACACCTCGTCGTAGAACTGCAGGCCGGCCTCGTTAGGCTGTTCGTCATCGCCGTTAGGATAAATGCGGCTCCAGGCGATCGACATGCGGTAGACCTTAAAGCCCATCTCGGCCATCAATGCGATGTCTTCTTTATAATGATGGTAGAAATCGCTGCCGTGCCGTTTCGGATAGTTGACCTCGTCCTCCGGATGGGCCAGCGCTTCCTCAATGTCCCGGGTTGTGATCTGGTTGTGGCGGTTATAATCCTTGACGTCGGCGTCGAAATGCGCGCGGGCCGCGTCGGAAACCGACCAGCCCTTGCCGCCTTCCCGCCATCCGCCTTCGATCTGATTGGCAGCGGTCGCCCCGCCCCATAAAAAGCCTTCAGGGAATTTTCGCATATTAGTCTTCCTTTCTCTGCGTCTGCAGAATAACGTCGGTGTTTTCGGCATGGCCCGTCTTCACGACGCTGACGTTCATGTCCTGGGAATTGGTGACAACTACCGGAGTGATCGGATCCAGCCCGGCGTCCTTGATCGCCTGAATATCAAATGTCAGAAGCAGATCGCCGGTTTTGACACTGTCGCCGGCCTTGACTCTCGGCGTAAACGGCTTGCCTTGCAGATTGACGGTATCCAGGCCGACATGGAACAGAATTTCCGTGCCGTTGGCAGTCGTCATGCCTAAGGAATGCTTCGTTTCAAAGACCATCTGGATCGTGCCGGCGGCCGGAGCGCGCAACTCGCCGACTTCCGGAATGATCGCGACACCGTCGCCCAGCGCTTTCTTGGAGAACATTTCATCGCCGACCTGATCCAGTGCGACAACCTGACCGACGATCGGGCACAGCACATTCAGAACGTCATGGCTGCCTTCCAGCGGTTTCACCGGGGCGGCCGGAGTTGAAGCCGCCGGGGTTTCTTCTTTCCACAGAATCAGCGTGAAGATAAACGAGGAAACCAACGCCAGCACGAAGCCCGCGATTGCCCAGACGATATTCATTTCGTTGGTGCTGTCGATGAACATCGACATACTGGCTGCGCCCGGACCGACGACCGCGAACGCCTTGACCGACAGTAAGCCTAAGAACGCGCCGGTGAGGCCGCCGCCCAGCATGACGCTGTAAAGGACTTTCTTATTCTGCAGCGTCACGCCGTAGAGCGCCGGCTCCGTAATGCCCATGAAGGCGGAGATTCCCGCGGAGAAGGCGGTTGATTTCAGCGTTTCATCTTTGGCTTTTAACGCGACCGCGAAGCAGGCGCCGGATTCCCCGATGTTGTGCGCCAGCGACGCCGGCAGGTACAGCATTTCATAGCCCAGCTCGCCATAAGTCGCCAGAGCGTACGGCAGCAGCGTCTTGTGCATGCCGGTCGCCACCATTAACGGCAGGATCGCCGACAGAACTGTCAACGCCACAAAGCCGAGCTTGTCATATAAGAACAGGATCGCCGCGGTGAAGATCTGGCCGACATTGTAGCCTAATGGACCTAAGAACAACAGGGTGACCGGCACGGTGACGGCCAGTGCGATCATCGGAACAAAGAAGATCCGGATCGGTTTCGGCGAGATTTTGTTCATGAGCCGTTCCATGAACGCCAGGAAGCTGACGCACAGAATCGCCGGGAACACCTGCGCATTATAGGCGATGCTCTGCAGCTGAATGCCGAACAGCGTCGTGCCTTCGGCGATCATCGTCGTCACCGCCGGCAGCAGCGTTACGCCGACCGCGGCAATCGCGACCAGCCGGTTGCTTTTCAGCTTGTTGGCGGTCGTCACAGCCACCATCATCGGTAAGAAGTAGAACGTTGCGTCAGAAATCGCGGCAAGAATCTTATACAGCGCGTTCGCGTCGTCCATGACATGCAGCGCGACCAGCAGAATCAGGATTGACTTCAGCACGCCCGCGCCGGCGATTGCCGGAACTAGCGGCTGGAAGATGCCGATCAGAAAGTCCAGCGCCATTTTGCCGAGCTTCTGTTTCTCCGCCGGGGCTGCCGGGGTTGTCTGATCATTGAAATCAATCATTTTCAACAAGGCGTCGTACACCTCGACGACGTCGTTGCCGATGATGATCTGGAACTGATTGCTGCGGACGACGCCCATGACGCCCGGGACCGCTTTCAGCTTGTCCTCATCAACTTTTTTCTGATCGTTGAGCGTGAAGCGCAGACGGGTCGAGCAGTGCTCAAGCTGAGCGACGTTTTTTTCTGTGCCGACATATTTCAGAATTTCGGCGGCAGTATGCTTATAATCCATAGATTTCTCCTCCATAATCGCCAGATCGCCGGGCTGTTTCAAGTACGCTTTCCTTCCTCTGGCCCCAAGGCAGGAAAACAAAAAGGCAGGATCCATCATAAAAGCCACGTCCTCCTTGCGGATTCCGTTTGTTTTATGAGATCCTGCCTGCATTACCAGTTACATGTCCCTTTGTCTTTTGCGAGCTTATTATAAGCTGGATGAAAGCGCTTTGTCAATCCCTAAATTTTATTTTCGTTATTTTTTAAAATGTCGATCAGCGGCGCCTGTGGCATATCCAGCTTCACGGTTTCCACCGGTTTCGGCTTGAGATCTTCCAGCGCGCGGCGGTTAAAGATCACGATGACCTTGAAGAAATCGCCGTCCGTCTGGATCGTAAAGTGCGCGTGCTGGCTCTCCGCGAAGCCCTTGGCAATCGCCAGCCCCAGCCCGGAGCCTTCCGAGTTGCGCGATTTATCCCCGCGCACAAAGCGTTCGACTAAATCGTTCGGATCGAAGTCGATCTCCGTCTGGGAAATGTTGCGGATCGACAGCACTACTTCCTCGCCCCGCTCGATCAACGTCAGATAAACGCGCGAGCCGCGGAGTGAATATTTCGTCACGTTGGAAACAAGATTTTCCACGATCCGGTACGTCTTCTGCGAATCCAGCGGCAGCACAATCTTATCGTGACTGTACGAGGTCTTGATCGTCAGTCCAGCTTTCTCAATCGCCGGAGCCAGCTCGAACAACGTCTGCGAGATCAGGGAAACAAGATCGACATCCACGACATTCAGCTTCAGATCGCCGCTGTTCGCCTTGCTGACCTCGAACAAATCCTCAATCAGATGTTTCAGACGCATGGAATTGCGTTCCAGCACCGCCAGATATTCCTGCCGCCTGGCTTCGTCCGGCTCCTGCTTCATTAAGTCGATATAGGAGATCAGGGAGGTCAGCGGGGTTTTCAAATCGTGGGAAACGTTGGAAATCAGTTCCGTTTTCATCTTCTGACTCTTGGTTTCTTCCGCGATCGCCGTGTTGAAGCCGTAGCGGATATCATCCAGCTCGCTGTGCAGCGGCTCGAAAATGCCTAAATCCTCACGCACTTCCGTTTCCAGATCGCCCCGCGCCATCCGTCGGGTACAGCCCAGCAGCGTCTCATAGTCGCTGCGCAGCCGCTTCAAAGCCCGCATGATGATGAAATACAGGAAGACCGTGTAGATAACCGCCGCAAAGAAATCGTCCAGAAGCAGACACAGAACACTGATCAGCGCGACGTTGACAACCATCAAACGGATCAGCCGCGAATGCGCCTTCTCCGAGAAATCAACGGTAAAGCATTCCTTGGTCCATTGCTTCAGCGTTGACCAGCCATGCCGCACGCCATGCCAGAGCCGCCGCCACAGCGTGATCGTCGCCATCTTGCCCCACGTTTGATGCCAGCCGTCCCGCAGCGCGGCGCGGATCCAGTAAATCGCGCAATACAAGCCGAAGCATTCCAACAGGAACGTGAACTCATAACCGAGAATCTGGAAGACGCCATTTATGTCGTCAGCCGACTGGGAATAAAGATCGAGCATGATGCCGCCCAGATTATAGGACATTTCCTCCATCATGGCCAGCGCCGCGACGCTGATCAAAATCTGCGCTTCCAGCGGAATCCGGTCGAGCAGCTTTCCGAGCCGGGTGTCGCGCATCTTGCCGCGGGTAAAGTACAGCGCGCCTAAAAACAGGATGAAGTACAGTACCATGTTGATCCGCGAGGCCAGCTGCCGGTAGGAATAATATTCGGCGTTGTGGATCAGGCTGGTGATCGCGTCGTCGCTTTCCAGCACGTTGGGAATGCCGAAGATCAGTGTGATATCCTTCAGCACCGGCTCATGCAGCTCCAGGGAGAAATCCCCATAATACTGCACATAGTCCGCCAGTACGCTCAGCGGATAAAAATCCGAATAGCCATAACCGCTGTTGGACGTGACGCTCAGCACGCCGTAGCTGTCGTATTCCGCCCGGATCCAAAACTGATAGTTTTTGGATAATTCGCTGTCGGTCTGGGCCAACGCGTTGGTTTTGGGTCTGCGCACGGTCGTCTTGGTGACGTTGTCAATCGCCAGGGCATGCAGGTTGCCCAGCTGCAGGCTGTTTTTAAACTCCTGCTGCAGCGACCAGTCGAGCTGTGATTTCTGTTCGTTGATCTCGCTCTGCGTCCATCCGTCTTCTAAAAGACGCTGCTGCTGATCGGCGCTGATCAACAGATCCGCATAGCCCAGATCGGTATGGTTGACCTCGTTGATCAGATCGCGGATCATCGTGACCGCATAGTCGTTGACCCAGGCACGAACCGTGCGGCTTTGGCCGAACAGCTCGCGGTGCGTTTCCGGCCCGGCGTTTTCGCTGATCGACCCGGCCGATGGGACAAGGATCAGACTCAGGAAACAGATCAGAACCAGAAAACCGGTCAACAGTTTTTCTGAAAATTTGGATTTGTTCATTCCTTTATCCCTTCTCTATTTTGTAGCCGACACCCCACACCACCTTTAAATACCGCGGATTGCGGGGATCGATCTCAATTTTTTCACGGATGTTGCGGATGTGCACCATGACCGTATCGGTCGCGATCGCTTCCTCGTTCCACACCCGTTCGTAGATTTCTTCAGCGCTGTAAACGCGTCCCGGATTTTTCATCAACAGCTGCAGAATCCGGAACTCGATCGGCGTCAGGCGCACCGGATTGCCGTCGAGCGACACTTCCTTGGTGTCGTTGTTCAGCTCCAAGCCGCCGACCGTATAGACCTGTTCATCCTCGCTCTGATGTTCTTTCAGGCTTAAGAATTTGGCATAGCGGCGCAGCTGGGAATTCACCCGCGCCAACAACTCCATCGGCGTAAACGGTTTGGTGATATAATCGTCCGCGCCCATGTTCAGGCCGGTGATTTTGTCCATGTCCTCGGACTTCGCCGACAGCACGATCACGGGAAAATCATAGCTCTGCCGCAGTGTCATGATCATCGTCAGCCCGTCCATGACCGGCATCATCAGATCGACGATCGCCAGATGAATCGTCTGACGGGCCAGAACCTCCAGCCCTTCCTTCCCGTTATAGGCACGATGAACGCCGTACCCCTGGTTCTTTAAATAGATTTCGATCGCGTTGCCGATCTCGACTTCGTCTTCGCAGACGAGAATTTGATAGTTTTGCATGGTT
>NZ_CFQZWI010000120.1:0-7469 GCF_986127675.1 Holdemania sp.
CAACCGCCGCTATCAATATGGTGCGGATCCGGAAATGATGATGATGTCGACCGGCGTCATGTACTCGGTGTCCGCCGCGATCCGGCTGTTCAGCCAGGAAGGCGATAAGATTCTGATTCCAACCCCGGCTTATGAGCCGTTTGTCGACAAGACGCTGTCCAACCGCCGCGTGCCGACGCTGTGTCCGATGCACGAAGAGGATGGGTATTATACGCTGGACTTTGAGGACATGGAGAAGAAAATTGACGAGCAGACGAAGATTTTCATTCTGTGCAATCCGCAGAATCCGACCGGCCGCGTTTATACGAAGAGGGAACTGGAACAGATCGCCGCGTTCTGCGAGAAGCACCAGCTGAAGATCATCGCCGATGAAATCCATGCCGATTTCATCTTTGACGGTCAATTTACGCCGATCATCAATATCAACGACTACACCCGTCAGAACACGATCGCCTGTGTCTCCTGCACGAAGTCGTTCAATCTGGCCGGCTTGAAAATTTCCGGCGTGATCATCAAAAATCCGGAGCTGTTCAAAGCGTTTAAGGCCGAGGCGGTCAACGTCGGCATCGCGAGTATCAACATCTTCGCACTGGAAGCGATGAAAGCGGCGTATCAGTATTCCGAAGACTGGATGGATCAGCTGCTGGAATACATCAAGGCCAACCGGGATTACGCTGATGACTTCTTCCGCACACGGCTGCCGATGATCAAGACGCGCAAACCGGAAGGAACGTATTTCTTCTGGCTCGACATGCGGAATTGCGGCATTGCGTGGGACAAGCTGAACCAGACCTGCATCGAGGAAGGGCATGTCTATCTGTCCGAAGGCAAATTCTTCGGCGAAGACTATCTGGGCTTTGAGCGGCTGAACCTGGCCAGTCCGCGCGCCCAGCTGCAGACGGGTTTGGAAAAGTTGGAAAAAATGGTGCTGGCGCATCAGAAATAACAACCTTACAACGAAAGCGGTGAACGCCGCTTTTTTTTGTTTCTTTCATATAAAGTTTGTCTGCGGACACTGTATGGAATAAACAATAAAGAGCACTGTGCGGCGCGATGCCAAAGCAGGGGCTGAGCTGGTGATGGCGAAAAAGGCAGGCGCTGCGGTGGATTTGCGATCCGAAGGTTTCCACGCACTTTTTTCCTTTTCAATCAGGAAAAACATTGCCTCGAAAAGCAAAAGCGTTATGATAAAATGGAATTGTCATCCAAAGGATATGCAGTCAGAGTCTCCTCCCTTTCTCTGAGGGCATATCTTTTTTTGCGTCTGTTTCCATCGTGCTTGGCGGAAAGGGAGAGTTTTTCAGCCCCTGTCAAAAATGTGTTGGTTCGGTTTATCTGCGCTTGTTTAAATAGCGTGTTTTTCGCCCATACTGCTTAAAAAGAAGGGCGGGATCACACATGAAAAATAAACTGACGCCGCGGCAGGCTGCCATGGAAGCGTATTTGTCGGCGCTGCGTTTGCGGGATTTGGAGACTTGCCGCCACAGTCTGCGCGTCAGCCGGCTGGCTTACGAAATGGCGCAGGAACTGGCGTGGTCCGAGGATCGCTGCCGCAAGCTGAAAGAAGGAGCGCTGCTGCACGACTTGGGCAAGCTGGCAACGCCCGACGCCGTGCTGTTAAAACCAGACCGTTTAGACCAGGGGGAATGGCGGCAGATGCAAAAACATCCCGCTGAAGGCGCGCGTCTGATCAGCGTAACGCTGCTGAACGATCTGACGCCGATCATCCTGCAGCATCATGAACGTTGGGACGGCGGCGGATATCCTTATGGATTAAAAGCTTCTGAGATCTGTGAGGAAGCCCGCGTGCTGGCGCTGGCCGACGCGTATGACGCGATGATCTGCCGCCGCCGCTATCATGACCCGCTGCCGCAGCGGGAGGTTCTGCGCCGGATTGAAGAGGGCCGGGGAACGCAATTTGATCCGGAGCTGACCGATTCCTTTTTGTCGCTGCATCGGCTTCTGCGCTGATCTTTTGAAAAGTAAATGAATAAAAATGAAAGTCGGCTGATTCAGTTTGACATCGCTTTCATCCCATTGTAAACTGAGGATCAGAAGGAGAATATCGAATGGAAAAATTTGAACTGAACGACTTTAGAAAACTTCGCGAGCTGAGCAACGTAACTTTCTCCCCCGACGGCCGGCACATTGCCGTCGTCGTCAAAGCCTGCAACGAGCAGGACGGGTATGATTTCACGATCTGGGCGCGCCCAGAGGATGGGGAATTCCGCCAGCTGACCAGCTTCGGCAAGGAAAGCAGCTATCTGTGGGACGATGCGAAAACATTGATGTTTTTATCGCTGCGCGATCCGGCGGATCAAAAACGCGCCGAGGCCGGCGAGGAATTGACCGGCGTTTACCGCCTGAGCCTGGAGGGCGGCGAGGCGATTAAGGCGTTTACGCTGCCGATACAGGCGGGAAGGCTGGAAAAGCTGAAGGATGGCCTGTATCTGGTCACGGCCCGCTGCGATGCGAACGTGCCGGATTATTATAAGATGAATGCCGAGGAGCGCAAGCAGGTTGCCGAGGATAAGAAAAAGAACGCCGAGTTTCACGTATTGGATGAAACTCCGTTCTGGTCCAACGGCACGCCGGGCTTTACGAGCAAAATGCGCACGCGCTTATTTGTTTACGACGAGAAAAAAGCCGAGCTGACCCCATGCAGCGAACCCCTGTTTCAGGTCGAAGCCAGCGCTGTCGTGGGCCGGAAGATCTATTATTCCGGCTGCGCGTACACATTGCGCACCAAGCTGCAGAAGGACGTCTGGTGTTACGATCTGGATACCGGTGAAAACCGGCAGGTCTACGTCAACGAAGGCTTCGGCAACCGCAGTCAGAACGTTGCGACCGACGGCACAAGGGTGCTGTTCTGCGCTGCCAAGGGCGAAACCTGGGGACAAAACGAGCATCCGAATTTCTACGAACTCGATCCGGCATCAGGAACGCTGGCGCTGTTGGCGGAAGCGGATCTGTCCTACTATCTTGCCAAACCCAATGAAGGCGCGCTGTGGATCAACGGCAGCGACCGGATTTCAAATAATCTGTTCTGCTTCGGCGCGGACAATGAGTTGAAAAAGATGTCCGACTGGAGCGGCGATATCGGCAGCTTCGATATCTTTGGCGATCAGGCTGTCATCGCCGGCAAGCAGGGAACCGATTTTGACGAGGTCTGGACGATTGATCTGAAAACGCAGAAAGCCTGCTGCCTCAGCGACTTCAACCGTTCATTCTTACAGACCAGACAGGTCAGCAAATGCGAACCGCTGACGATTGCCAGTCACGATTGGGACGTCGACGGCTGGGTCATGAAGCCGGCCGACTTTGATCCGGAAAAGACCTATCCGGCGATTCTGACGATCCATGGCGGGCCGAAGGGCGCCTATCACGGCACGTTTGGGGTCGATATGCAGACCTGGGCTTCCGCCGGTTACTTCGTCTTCTTCTGCAATCCGATCGGCTCTGACGGCCGCGGCAACAAGTTTGCGGAAATCCGGGAAAAACACGGCACCGTCGATTATGAAGACATCATGAACTTCACTGACGAAGTGCTCAAGCGCTATCCGCAAATCGACCCGCAGCGGATGGGCGTCACCGGCATTTCCTATGGCGGCTACATGACCAACTGGATCATCGGCCATACCGGCCGGTTTAAGGCGGCCTCCAGCCAGTGCTCGGTTGTCAACTGGGTTTCGATGTACGGCGTGTCCGACATCAGTATGGAATTCGTTCCGGATCAGATGGGCGGCTCGATCTTTGAGAAAACGCAGACGTATTGGGACCGCTCGCCGCTGAAATACGCGTGCAACGCGGTGACGCCGACGCTGTTTATCCAGCCGCTGGCGGATTTCCGCTGCCATCTTTCCGACGGCCTGCAGATGATCACGGCACTGATGGACAAGGGTGTGGAGACCCGTGTCGTCTGCTTTGACGGCGATCATCATGGACTGAATCATTTCGGCAAGCCGTCGCACCGCGAACGCTCCTATTCTGAAACGCTCAACTGGATGGACAGCCATCTGAAATAAGCAGCACACCGGCCGCACACGTCAAACTGTGCGGCTTTTTCGCGTCAGAAATAAAAATTTTGAACTTTTTTAACCTTTTTGGCAGGCATTTTGGAATTTTCCGCAATATTAATAATGGAGATATGAATTCCAAAGAAAGGTAGGGATTAAACATGCACGAAAAAAACACGGTGGAAAAGGATTGGACGATCAAGCTGCTCAAGGAGGTCATGCGTCAGACCGGCATGGACGAAGACGAGCTGTGCCGCAAAGCCCGGCAATCACCCGGCTGGATGGGCCGGCTGAAACGGAAGGAGGAGGAAGCGACGCTGCAGGATTGTTTCGCTCTGGCGAGCGCTCTGGACCTGTCTTTACATGAATTTT
Organism: Holdemania sp.; assembly: GCF_986127675.1. Taxonomy (NCBI): domain Bacteria; kingdom Bacillati; phylum Bacillota; class Erysipelotrichia; order Erysipelotrichales; family Erysipelotrichaceae; genus Holdemania; species Holdemania sp. The sequence continues at coordinate 4,389 of NZ_CFQZWI010000120.1, forward strand.
TTATCCGATTTGATGAAGATGAACGGAATAAAACTTGTCAAATGATGAAATAGTATTTATTTCCGCAAGCTTAAAGGATTAAAAAACGATCGAAACTTCCAGAAAAAGAATACGAGGTTTGAAAAACGACTTTTTAATCTGATCTGACAGGCTGAAAAAGTGACGGCTGTCACTTTTTTAGTCTTTTCTCGCTGTAAAAACAAAACAATTACCGTAATTTGTTATTTTCATTCTCAGGGGTTGCTGATATAATTTATCTGGCGTTAATTATAATTAAAGGAGTAATGGAATGGGAGCTAAAATCACAGATTACAAATCGCTGATTGAGAACCTGAAAACCGAGGCGGCTCAGACCGGCGATTCTTATTTGGAATGCTCGGCGAAAGAACTAATGGGCAAGCTGAATGAAGGCAATGCGACGCTGATTACCTGCTGCAGCGCGATGCGCCAGTGCATGCTCAGCGGCGACGAAATGATCGTTGCGCCGACCGGCAAGAAGAACGTCAGCACCAAGATGAAGATTCGTTATTACCTGAATGATCTGGACAGCCGCGAAAGCGCGTATATTCCGAAAAAACGCGGCCGCAAAGCCGGATCCACATTGAAGAAAACTCCAGGTCTCAAGCGTAACCCGAAGACGGGCAAGCTGGAAGCAAAGTTTAACAAGGCCTATATGACCCTGTCCCTGCAGAACTGGCTGGATAAGAAAAAGCTGACTTATAAAGAATTGGAAGACGCGTACCTCGTCGATACTCCGGAAGGAAAATGGCTGATCGAGGTGGATTATGAAAAGCGCGGCAAAAAGCAGACGTTTAATTCGAAAATGTACTCGCTGATCAAAAGGATGGATCCGGCGATCGCCAAATATTCGATCCTGATGGAGTCTAAGATTTCCTCCAAGCAGGAATGGAAACAGTTGAGCGATTATATGAAAAGCCGCCTGGGCATTTCGTTGATTTTTGTGAATCATCAGGGAAAAGTGAAAGAATATCGCTAACCATAACGACAATCCATCGACGGGGAAATCCATCTCCGTCTTTTTTATAAATCCGGCTGCGGATAAAGGAGGAAGTTCGATGCGTTTAGTCACGATGAAATTCAGCGCTTCTCAAACTACGGCAAGGGTCGTTGATCAGCTGTGCGCCGGGTTAAGACTGCCGCGGAAAGATCTGAATCTGAACGAGGGCGTCAGTCTGGGGCCGCAGGATTGCCTGATTGCGGCATTTCCGGTATTCAGCGGAAGGCTGCCGGCGTTTTTCCAAGCCTGGATGAATCAGATTCAGGGACGAAACACGCCTGCGGTTGCGATCGTCGTTTACGGCAACCGAGCGTATGAGGACGCGCTATTGGAACTGAGCGATGCTCTGAGTGCCGCCGGGTTCACCGTGGTCGGCGCCGCTGCGGTCGTCGCACAGCATTCGATTTTTCCGACGGTCGCAAATGGCCGTCCGGATGCCGCTGATTTCGCTGGAATTGCCCACTTTGCCCGAGCTTTGCTTGAAAAGGGGCTGGATGCCGCGCACCCGATGATTTCCTCGATTCCCGGTCAGCGCCCTTACCGGAAAATTACGGCGCTGCCGCTGAAGCCCCAGACGAATTCTCGTTGTCTTCGCTGCGGTCGTTGCGCTGTGGTCTGTCCGGTTCAGGCCATTGACCCGGCCCAACCGCACATCACGGATAAGGCGCGCTGCGTGTCCTGTACAGCCTGCATCCATGTCTGTCCTGCCGGTGCACGTCAGTTTCCGCCGGCGCTCTATTACCCAGCGCAGCTTGTTTTCCGGCAGAAGATGAAACAACGCCGTCAGCCGGAGTGGTTCCTGTAAGCACGCTTTTAAATGGAGGATGTAGAACGGTGGAAATACGCTGAAGAGGCGGAACATCCGCTTACCGGTTTCCTGGAGATGGAAGAAAGGGAAACCTGAAAATGTAAAATTCTTGCAAAAAATAAATGAAAGTATTGCTTTCAATTTGAAAGTCATGTAAACTAAGAAGCAGGGAGTGATATTCCATGTTAAAAATCAAATTGAACCACTCTTATTATTATTATTGATAGACCAATGTAACCCAAGATTCCTTGGAATTTTCGCGTTATATTGGTTCAAGAAAACATCAAAGCGGATTTGATGTTTTTTATTTTTTAACGGAAAAGAGGAGAAAACGTATGATTTTAACCGTAAAAAAAGATTGTGACCGCAATGAACTGCAGCGGCTGATGAATCAGCTGGAGAAAAAGGGGCTGGAACTCAATTTCAGCGAAGGCGCCAACTATATCGTTCTGGGATTGGTCGGCGATACAACCGCGCTGGACGTCGACTGGCTGAAAAGCTTCACCTGCGTCAAGGAGGTAACCCGCGTTCAGGCTCCTTATAAAAAAGCCAACCGGCTGTTCCATCCGGAAGATTCCGTGATCGACGTCAGCGGCGTCAAGGTCGGCGGTCAGGAAAAGATCGCCGTGATCGGCGGCCCCTGTTCGGTCGAGGGCGAGGCAATGATCTGCGACATCGCCCAACAGGTCAAAGACGCCGGCGGCGTGATGTTACGAGGCGGCGCGTACAAGCCGAGAACCTCACCTTACGCTTTTCAGGGGATGGGCACCGAAGGGATTCTTGCGATGGTCAAGGCGCGGGAAAAGACCGGTCTGCCGATCGTCAGCGAATTGATGAGCGCGGATAAGATCGACGAATTTGTCGAGCATGTCGATCTGATTCAGGTCGGAGCGCGCAACATGCAGAACTTCGATCTGTTGAAAGCGCTGGGCAAGATTGACAAGCCGGTGCTGTTGAAGCGCGGGCTGGCGAATACGATCGAGGAATGGATCATGGCGGCGGAGTACATCATGGCCGGGGGCAACAAGAACGTGATCCTGTGCGAACGCGGCATCCGGACGTTTGAGAAATACACGCGCAACACGCTGGATTTGAGCGTCGTGCCGATCATCAAGGAACGCACGCATCTGCCGATTATCATCGACCCGTCGCATGCGACCGGGGATTGGAAGCTGGTGGAAGCGATGTCCCTGGCGGCGATTGCGGCCGGAGCGGACGGTCTGATCATCGAAGTCCATGCCTGTCCGGAATGTGC
>NZ_CFQZWI010000121.1:0-7386 GCF_986127675.1 Holdemania sp.
TCGTAACCCTTCGGGAATTGCCGGATGAACTCGTCGGCGCAGGCAAGCTTGCAGGCATGGATCATTTCCTCATCCGTGGCCTGTTCGTTGCCCCAGCGCAGATTATCCTTGATCGTCCCGGAAAACAGGACGTTTTTCTGCAATACCATCGCGACGCTGTTGCGCAGCGAATCCAGATCATAATGACGGACATCGACGCCGCCGACGCGGACTGTGCCCTCGCTGGCGTCATATAGTCGTGGAATCAGGCTCATCAGCGTGGATTTACTGGAACCGGTCGGACCGAGAATTCCAATGGTTTCTCCGGCTTTGATCTTCAAATTAATGTCTTCTAAAACATATTTATCCTTTCCGGCATAATAACCGAACGCCACATGATCGAACTCGATCGAGCCGTCGGCCACAGTCATCGCCGGATTTTCCGGATTGACGATGCTCGGCTTTTCCTCCAGAATCTCCGCGATTCGCTGGGCCGAAGCCATCGACATACTCAGCATGACGAAGATCATCGACAGCATCATCAAACTCATCAGGATATTCATCGTGTAGGTAAACAAGCTCATCAGCTCGCCCGTTGTCAGCGCGCTGCCGACGATCATCCGCGCACCCATCCAGCTCAGCGCCAGGATGCAGCAATACATCGTCAGCTGCATGACCGGATTGTTGAACACCAGAATGTTCTCAGCTTTCATGAACATCTTTTTCAGGTTGCCGGCTGCGGTTTTAAATTTATCGGTCTCCGCACTTTCCTTGACATACGCTTTGACAACGCGGATATTCGTGACGTTTTCCTGAACGCTCGCGTTTAAATCGTCATATTTGCGGAACGTTTTGCGGAACATCGGATGGGCCTTCAGCGTGATGAAGCTCAGGATCGCCCCCAGAAAAATCATCGCGTAGAAGAAGACCATCGCCAGCTTGCCGTTGATCATAAACGTCATCGACATCGCCACCACCAGCATCAGCGGCGCGCGCACGCACATCCGCAGAATCATCTGATAGGCGTTTTGGACATTGGTCGCGTCGGTCATCATGCGGGTAACCAGACCAGAGGTCGAATATTTGTCAATATTGGCAAATGAGAATTTCTGGATACTTTCGAACATCGCTTTCCGCAAATTCTTCACAAACCCTGCCGAAGCGTACGCCGCATATTTTCCGCTCAGCATCCCGCAGAACAGAGATAAAAATGCACAGAGCAGCATCAGCGCTCCGTATTTAAACACCGCGGCCATGTCGCCCTGATTGACGCCGGAGTCAATGATGAACGACATCAAAAACGGCAGCATCAGCTCCATGACCACTTCGCCGACCATCAGCGCCGGCGCGAGCAAGGAAGCTTTTTTATATTCTTTTACTTCTTGAAGCAATCGTTGAATCATAACATTCTCCTTCCTCTTTTACGTTATTCCAGATTCTTTTTTAATTGATCCAAAACAGAAAAAAAGTGTTCCTGGTCATCCGGGGAGATCGATTGGGAAAGCAGGGCTTCCATCCGATCAATATTCTCGGTCATCTTCTGATTCAGCTGCAGCGCCTTTTCAGTCAGCACCAGTTTTTTCAGCCGGGCGTCATGCGGGGCGGGAATTCGATGAAGATAACCGTCGCGCTCCAGGACGTTCAGAATTTCGCTGGCGGTCGACCGGCGAATGCGCAATTCCTTTTCCAGATCTCGCTGGAAGACATCCTGCCCCCGACTGGCAATCAAAAAACCGATTGTCCGAGTTTGAACTAACGTCAGTTCACAGCCGTTCTCGTGACGGAATTGTTCCATCTTTTGATGAATCATCTGTTGGACTTCACGAATTTCATAACCAATTCTTCGCTGCATCAGTATCACTCCCTTTTTGTTAGGATACTAACATTTTACTCTGATCTTCCCGCTTGTCAATCTTATTTGTTGTGAATTTTATGTGAAATTTAACGAATAAAATCAGCTTCATTTCTTCCGGGAAAGCGTATAAATTTAATAAAAAAGCGAACGTTTCCACTGGACATGTTCGCTTTAACGAGATTGATAAACTTGAAATTACTGACCTGCGTGGATTATTCCACGCGCAAAAACGGTTATCGTTTTTTCCAGAAACGGACGATCGTCAGCGCAGTCAGGGCGATCACGCCGGCAATGCCCGCGCCAAGCATCAGCGTAAACTCCGGGCGTTTCTTAAGATAAGGATCCACAGAACCGTGGGTCGGCCGCGGTGAATCGAGCGGAACGCGCGGGATCGGGGCAGTCGGACGGGGCGTCGGCTTCGTCGGGGCATACGTTCCCTGATCCAGATACCAGTAATTTTCCAGCCCATCGGCGTCAGCTTTTGACCTTCCCGAATCCAGCCATACATCCCCGCGTCAACCTCAATATAGAACCAGACCTGTCCTGACTCGTCCGTATATTTCTTCGTGATCCGAATGACCGTCTTGGGATCCAAATTCCAGCTGTCGATGTAATTTTCAATGTGTTCCGATCCCGGATATTCCCACAACGTCAGATAGCCGCGCGGTTCGTTTAGAGTGTAGGTTTGCTCGATGGGCTCCAGCGCATCCTGATGTTCCCGCTCGAAATCCTCGGCTGTCTTTGCGATTTCAAATTCCGTCAGATTCATCCACTGCCCCAGACTCAGATCGCGCCGCGGCGTCTGCACGCCCCACAAAACGCCTTCTTTCGTCTGGTAAGTAAAATCAATCCAGATATCTGTGCCGTTGGGAATTTCTCCGACGATTTCATTGGAAATCGGGCTGGAATAAACATAGACAACCCCCGCATCCCCAGCCGCCGTGTAAAGCTGTCCGACATACTCGCATTCCTCGTCGTGTTCCTTGAAGAAATCATCCTCCGGACAGACGATCAGATCCGCATGCAGGGTCGCCGCACTGCCTGCGAGCAGCATCATCGCCGCGGCTATTTTCAAAAACTTCTTCATCGTTGTCCCTCCCTGTATTTTTCCATGCACTTCTGTGCTTTTGATTTTCTTCATTTATTTTCACGCCCCTTGCCTCAACGATCATCGTTCGATCTTGTGTCTTGTCCCTCGCCAAGGCTGGCTAGCGTTTCGGTTTTCTCCAGAAAACAGCGATCAAACCGCCGGTCACCACAACGACAGCGAGCACCAGACCGCCGATCAAGCCATCCGGCGATGAAGAGATCGCGATGTATTGGCGGACTGAGCCGCGTCTTGCCGGTCTGTCTGTCCTGTCCGGCTGCGGCGTGAGGACAGCCGGCTGCGGCGTCACAAAAGGAGCAACCTGAAGCGTGCCGTCTTCATCTGCCTGAATATGACCGCGCAGGTAGTTCAAAAGCGGCGCCTGTTCCACCACGGGCTGATCGCGCTGAAACCATCCCTGATGTCTAAAATAATTAAGGGTATACAGCCACACCTCTTCCGTCTCTGTTTTAAACAGCCCGCACACCGGCACCGGGCTTTCCAGAAGACTTTCAGCGTCGGTATATTCGTACACACTGTCCGCTCCGGGATACTCATAAAAGCATAAATAACCGGAAAAAGAATCCGGCGCAAATACGTCGTCGATCAGTTCTATTTCTTCCTGATGTTCCTTGAAAAAAATCGCATCATTCATTTCTGTCTGAAGATCCGCCAGATTCAGCCAGACTGAAGAACCGGCCAGATCGCCTTCCAGCGCCTGAACACCCCAGACATCGCCAATTTCTGAAACATACGTAAAGTCGATCCAGATTTCTTCTCCCAACGGCACCTGTCCGAGGACTTCCGCAGATTGCGGAGCGGCGTAAAGCGGAGCACCTTTGACGGCAATTACCCGATAATATTGCCCCACATAAGTGCATTCTTCGGCATGTTCTTTATAAAAAGGATCTTGCGGTTCCGCGATCACATCCGCGCTTACCGGTGTCAACAATCCCGCCACCAGAATCAGAATGCTGAAAATTTTCATCATGACCCAATCTGATTTTCTTTCCATGATTTTTCCCCCTTTCTGCAATATCCGCTATATCAATAAAACGACTTCGATGTTTCCGGTTCTGCAATATCCGTTGTATCAATAAATGATGAAGATGATTTCGCAAGGAAAGTCCGCTTTTTCAGCCTGACTTTCACAGACATTAATTGATCAGCCGTGCTGCAGCAGCCAGCCGACGCCATAGGAGAAAACGTTAGCCGCCAGCGAGAACAGCCAGGGATGACGGATCGTCAGCGCATAGCTTCGGTAATACAGTGCTTCCACCACGACTGCCAGACTTTCCAGCATCGTAATCAGAAGCCACGAAGGCAGGGAGTACCGGAAGGTCAGCGCCAGGTAAACAACCGCCGGATTGGTCATCAGATTGACCAACATGATCAGAATCAGATCTTTCCAGCGCCGGATCCCCAGCAGAAACGCAAAGCTCAGCTCCAGCAGCCACGTCATCATCAGCGACAGAATCAGCGATCTAAACATCGTCCTGCCCCCTTTTAAAGGCCATTCCCAAACCCAGCCAGGACAGCGCGATCAAAATCAGCGTCTGCGCTTTCGTCACCGTCGTTATGCCCAGGATCACCGGCACAAACCCAAGAAACAGCGCAAACGTTAAAAGTCCGAACACAAATCCGGCATGTTCCGGAAACTGTCGATGCATCTGCTTCAGACACAGCGGCATCGTCATATTGAATAAAAATACGCCGCTCAGTCCGGCAACGATCCAGTTGGCTTTTAAAAAGCAAAGAAAGCTCAGGCCCAGCGAAAACAGCGCCGTTTTCTTCAGTCCCCAGTAATCGGCAGCGATCCCGCCCGCCGCTTTGCCCCCCGCGACAGCCAATGTCAGCGGAATCAACGCCTGAGCTTTCCAGGACAGCGGCCAGGTGAAACCGGCAAAGGACCGCAGAGCGGCGACAAGAAACAAACAGATCACCCCCGTTAAAGAAAAGGAACATTTCTTTTCCCTCCGGTGCTCCTGCGGCTGCCACCGCAGCCGGTAAACAACAAACGCCAGCCCAATCAGAACAACGCTCAGCGGCAGGATCGAAATCCTATTCATCTTGGCGGCCCATGTTCCCAGCGTAATGCCCAGCGCTCCCGGCGCGACAAAGATCCCCAGTGCCGCGCTGCCGGATTCCGCCTCCATCAACGGTTTTCCAATCCCCAGATGATACGCCGCGTTGCCAAGTCCCAAAATCAGTCCCAGCGCCGCTAACGGCAGCGGCAAGGCTCCCGCGGCGCACAAAAGAGCACCCCCGGCCGCCCAGGGAAGCGCCGGCCAGCGGTCCGCCAGAATTCCCAATGGCATCTGCAGCGCAAACGCGCAGAAATTATAAAGGATCAACAGCTCCGTCCAGTATATCGTTTCTCCATTATGCCGCAGCAGAAACGCCGCGCAGGCAAAATCGACCAGGAAGTGACCGATCGCCCCCGCTGCCAAGACCTTCCCATTCTTCATCAACATTAACCCCTTTTCTTCATTATACAGGAAAAACCGACGTGCACAGCGTAAAAACTGACAAATTCATCAATCGGTTTGACATCCGCCTTTGCCCGCCTAACCCACCCCGGTTTCAACGCATAGCATACAGGGAAAGGAGGAATGCAAAATGGCATACACCTTACAGTTGGGAAGTAATGGAATCGACGTCAAGAAAATGCAGTATTATATCAACCAGATCCTGGCCGCGCCGAATCTGACGCCGATGGAGGAGGACGGCATTTACGGTCAGAAGACCGAATTTGCGGTCGCTGTTTTCCAGTATGTTTATCACCTGAATGTCGACGGCATTCTTGGACAGACGACCTGGGATAAGATTATCCAGGAATTCAAAAACCTGCCGAGTCCGGCGGTGGAGCGCAACAAATCAACGCGCACGCTGCGTGTCGGCAACGTCGGTCTGGGTGTCCAGAAATTCCAGCAATATCTGAATGAGCTGATCGCTCCCAATCCACGCCTGGTCGTCGACGGCAACTTCGGTCAGAACACCAAGCGTGCTGTGGAAACCTTCCAGGCTCTCAATGGCTTAACGGTCGACGGAGTCATTGGCAACAACACCTGGGATCGCGTCATCAACCGCCTGCAGTAAACAAAACAACTTTACAGGAGGGAAAAGGTCTGGAATCCAGACCTTTTTCATTCAGATTCAGGCTTGACGGCAGATTGGGAATGGATTATCATATTTATAGTTCTATATAGAACATATAGTTGAAATCCTCGAGGTGGTCCCCATCGAAACACTAGGCGGTTTTTACATCACGCAGATTAAACAGCTTCAAGATCGAATCTTTGAACGCTTTTTAAGCGAGCAAGGATTGAAGATCAGCGGCGGTCAGGGCCGGATTTTATTCGTCCTGTGGAAGCAATCCCCCTGTACGATCAGCGAAATCAGCAAGCGGACATCCCTGGCTAAAAATACGGTGTCGATCATGATTGATACGATGGTCGCGCATGGCATCGTGCGGCGGGAAAGCAATCCGGACAATCGCCGGCAGACGTTGATCACGCTGACCGATTACGCCGTTTCACTCCAGCAGAAATACGACGCTGTTTCCCAACGGATGAACGTCCTTTTTTACACCGGGTTCAGCGAAGCGGAAAAGGATCAGTTTGAAGCCTATCTGCGGCGAATCTTGACAACACTGCGTCAGGCCGAACAAAATCAGGAAAGAAATGAGGGTTAAGAGCATGATGAATCAAGATGAAATCATCCGTTTTATTCGCACACAGAAAGTTGCCGTGGTCGCCGGCGTTGACGAGGATGGATTTCCAAGTCAGAAAGCAATGTTCGCCCCGCGGCGGATTGACGGCCGCACCGCATTCTATTTCTCTACCAACACCTCCTCGCAAAAGGTTCAGATCTTTCGGACTCAGCCAAAAGCCAGCGTTTACTTTTACAAGCAGGGAAAGCAGAAATTCGTCGGAATTCAGTTAAAAGGAACGATGGAAGTTCTGACAGATCATGAAGCCAAAGCGTCGATCTGGCAGCCGACGGACACGATGTATTATCCATTGGGAGTCGACGATCCGGATTACTGCGTCTTAAAATTCACCGCAGCCTGTGGACGCTTTTACAGTGAAGGAAAGACGGAAGATTTTAAACTGAGCGACAGCGATCAATCATCGGCGAGCTCCGATCAAGAATGATCCTGGTTTCATATTTCGATTGATTTCCAGGAGCTATCTTGCCGCTGAAACGCAACTTTCTCTGTCTGACGGTAGAAGACTTGATCCTGAATCAAAAAAATGCGCTGAGTTCCCACAGGCAAAGTGAGAATCCAGCGCATTTTTATTTCTTCGCTTGATTTCAGTTACATCAACGGTGCAAAAAACTTGATCACATTGACGATCCAACGCTTGATCAACGGTTGGAACTTGCGGCAGTCTTCTATTGTAATCAGCTGAGAGACGACCTGAGTTTTCAGGAAATCATCATGCAGCTGATTGACCGCCGG